>JACRBH010000186.1 GCA_016234535.1 Chloroflexota bacterium | reverse complement strand
ATTAATGTTGCAGTACGGAGCCCTGCCGTAATCGACAGGGCTTTTCCGTTATAATTTTGTGATGAAAAAAAATCCGCTTCGACTCTTAACGGTGGGCCTGATTCTGTTTCTACTGGCATCATGCGCCCCCAAAGCGACTCCCGACCCCAACACGCAAATCCGTCAGGCTGTCGCTGCCACCCTCGCCGCAATACCGACCGTCACGCCCATTCCCCCATCCACGCCATATCCATTACCAACACCGTTCAGCCTTGCCGGTTTATTTTGTGAATATCAATTCTGCATCGGCCATCCCATTGACGTGGCCTTCTTCGACGTCAGCGCGCAACAAAATCCCGCAGCACCGAGCAGCTACGGGCAGGGAATGATCGCCGCGCTCAATGCAAATCTCTTCCTCCAGGTTGTGTGGCAGACCGCGCCCGGCGCAGCCGATCCAGAGTTCATGCTGGACCTTATCCTCGATGAGGTTGATATTCGCGAAGGCGGCCTGGATGTGAAGCTCATCCACAACATGAACGTGATGTATACAGCCATTACATCCACCGCAACCACATTACTTCCATTCGGCGGTGCAGGCGCATGGGTTTGCGGTGACCGAGTCTTCGCCTGGAAGGTTTATTCGCCGCAAGCCGAAACAGCCTCCCCTCTTTTCGAAGAAATGCTCGCACGTTTCACTTGCGGGCAATAGCGGGAGTTAAAAATGCCAATCGAAATCAAACCTGTTGATTTGTCGGACCCATCCATTGAAAAAGTTATTGAAGCGCTAAAGGGAGGGAAAAAGATTGAGGCAATCATGTACTATCGAAACACACATAATGTAAGTCTTGCCGAAGCAGAACGAGAAGTGGAAAGAATAGCAGAGAAATTGGGACTGTAAAATTACAGCCCCAATTTTTTTGCCTCATTCCAAAGAATATCCATTTCTTCCAGAGACATATCCGATAAATTCCTGCCCTGCTTCTTCGCGCCCTGTTCCACATAGCCAAAACGTTTTTTGAATTTGATATTCGTCCCACGCAGCGCAGACTCGGCATCCACTTTGCGCCAGCGTGCGAGGTTGACCAGCACGAAGAACAAGTCACCCAATTCAGCGGTCACTTCATCGAGGTTCTGCGCCTGTTTGATCTCTTCGATCTCCTCGCGGACTTTATCCAGTACGCCTTCCACTTCGGGCCAGTCAAAACCGACCCGCGCGGCGCGGTCTTGATATTCCAATGCCTGGGTCAACGCGGGCAAAGCGGAAGGAACTCCGTCCAACATTCCCTTCTCTGCTTTCTTCTTACTTCTTTCTTTCTCTTTCAACTTTTCCCAATTTTGCAAAACGCCATTCACGCCGTCCAATTCCACATCCCCAAACACATGCGGATGACGGCGCACGATCTTGTCGTAAATGGCTTTGATAACTTCGGTCTGTGAAAATTCAGCGGTTTCACTTGCGATTTGGGAATTCAATACAATCTGCAATAGCAGGTCGCCGAATTCCTCACGCATTCCAGCGGTGTCATTTTCATCCATGGCAGTTAGTGTTTCATATGCTTCTTCAAGCAGATGAGTCCGCAGCGTTTGGTGCGTCTGCTCTTTGTCCCACGGACAGCCATCCGGCGCGCGTAAATGTGCCACGATCTCGGCGAATGATTCAAAGGATGTGCCTTCGCCTAATGATGGAATATAAAGGCAGGTTGAAGGTTGAAGGTCAAGAGTCGAAGATTGAAAGTCGCCGAGCTTCTCGACCTTTAACCTTTGAACTTCAACCAAAATAACTTCATGCCCTTTCGGGTAGTCCGCCAGTAAAACTTTTTCCACTTGTAATGCCAATTCAGGCGAATCAATCCCCGTCAGCAAAGCAGGCATATCGGGTGGAAATGGCGGGACGTGTGCCGACACGAGAGTCTGCGCTTCGAGCAGAGTCAGCCTCGAGGGCGGCGCGATGCGCAGCGTCTCAAAAACAGAGGATACCAGGTTGAAGTCCATGTGTTTCTCCGTTAAAAGGTAATTGGTAATTCGTAATTACGAATTACCAATTACAAACCAAAATACGTCTTTTGAAAAATATTAACGTTTGGTGTATGTAGGAGCCTTACGGGCTTTCTTGAGGCCCGGTTTCTTGCGTTCCTTGACGCGGGCGTCACGGGTAAGCAGGCCCTTCTTGCGTAAAGCGGAAGTCCAGTCCGCGTTGATGAGCTGGAGGGCGCGGGCAATGCCGAGGCGGACCGATTCGGTCTGGCCGGTGGTGCCGCCGCCGCTTACCAGAACGCTCACATCGTATTTCGCGGCTTCCTGACCCACTGCGCCAAATGGGCGCATGATGTCTTCGAAATCGCCCATGCGTGTAAAGAACGCAGAAAAATCTTTTTCGTTTACGGTAAATTTACCGCTGCCGGTCGTAAGGCGCACGCGGGCGGTGCTTTCCTTGCGGCGGCCAATGCCTTCATAATATTGAGCCATATTCACTTACCTCTTTATCCCGAAACTTTCGGGGTTTGTACTTGGTGCGGATGATTCGGACCGGCGTAGATTTTCAAACGTTTGAGCGTGGCGCGTCCCATGCGGTTGTGAGGAAGCATTCCCCACACTGCATCGCGCAAAGCGCGGTCAGGATGCTGGGCCAGTTGATCTTTCAGGGAAATGCTCTTCAAGCCGCCCGGATAACCGGAGTGAGCATAGTAGATCTTGCTATCGAGTTTGCTGCTGGTTTTTGTACCGGTCACTGTTACTTTCTCGGTATTTACCACCACAACAAAATCTCCCATCTCCACGCCGGGCGTGAAGGTTGGTTTGTGTTTGCCAAGCAGGATATGCGCGATGCGCGCAGCAAGGCGGCCCAGTGTCTGCCCTTCGGCATCTATTACAACCCAGTCGCGCTGAATTTCAGCGGCTTTCGGATAATATGTTTTCTGTTGCACTTTCATCACTCCGTTTCATAATCTATCGCTTATCTCATACTTGACCAAACTCTTTGTATTTATTACGAGTGAAAACGTAATTTTAGGTTGGCAAATTATGCGATACTTTGTAATCACGTGATCCATACGTTACTTCAACCAGCGTCAGCCCGTGCGCGGGAGCCAGCCCGGCGAGAAGTTTTCCCTGCTTCGATAAAGCATGTTGGACTTTCTCCAGCGGACATCTTCCCTGTGCGACCGACACTTGCACAAAAACCAATCTTCTTACCATGCGATACAAAAACGCATCTGCTCTGACTTCGAACTGCCACTCACCATCCGGCATTCTCTTCCATTCGGCTTTTGTCAACGTGCGCACTGTGGTGCCTCGCGGAGCGGGCTTCATCGGTGAACCAATGGCGGCAAAATCATGTGTGCCGAGAAAGATGCCTGCGTTCTGTTTTAGTGCGTCTCCATCCACATCAGGCCAGGCGCGCCACAAATATTTCTCTTGCAGCGGGTCGCGGGTCGGCTGGAAAAACACCCTGTAACGATACTCGCGCGATACTGCGTCAAAGCGCGGGTGGAAATCTGCCGGGGCTGGGATCAAGTCTTTTATAACGAGATCAGGCGGAAGGTCGGCATTGAGCGCCCTGCGTAATTTGTCCGCCGGGTGCTCCCATTCGAAATCGAATGCAGCCACCTGCCCTGTCGCGTGAACTCCTGTGTCTGTTCTGCCAGCCATGATGACTGTCCGATCAGACCAGCCCAGGTTGCGGAGGGCTCTTTCCAACTCGCCCTGCACTGTGCGGGAGTTCGCCTGTATCTGGCTTCCAGTAAAACCGGTGCCGTCGTAGGCAAGGATCACTTGGTAACGTGCCATTATTCGAATGCAGAATTTGGAATACGGAATGCAGAACCGATTTCATTCTGCCTTCTGCATTTTGCATTCTACATTTCTCTTACTCTTCCACCAACTCCAATAAAACCATCTCAGCCGCGTCGCCGTGGCGCGGGCCAAGCTTTAACACACGGGTGTAACCACCGGGGCGTGTGGCAAAGCGCGGGGCAATTTCATCAAACAAACGTTTGATGAGTTGATTATCGCCCAATCGTGAAATGGCGAGGCGGCGGGCGTTAAGCTTTTCCGCGTCTGTGCCATTTGCGCTGTTGCGGGCAAGCGTGATCAAGCGTTCGGCATCGCCGCGAATCGCGGCAGCCTTGGCTTTGGTGGTTTGAATACGCTCGTGCGTAAAGAACTGTTTGATCAGGTTGCGGCGCAGGGCAATTCGTGCGCCCTTGCGTCGTCCCAATGTATAACCTGCTATTGAATGTCGCATCTCTAACTCTCCGAGGATGTATCGTCTTTCATAAAGCCCTTTTCCTGCATCTTCTGGCGAAGTTCGTCAAGACTCTTCTCGCCGAAGTTGCGGATGGACATGACTGCGGTCTCGCCTTTTTCGAGAAGGTCGAGCACATCACCAACGTTGGTGATGCCGGTGCGCTTCAAGGAATTGAAGACACGCACAGAAAGGTCGAGGGCTTCCACTGGCGTTTCGGCCAGCTCACTGCTCAGACGGCTCCCCGAGGATTCGCGTTCCACAGCCACTGCCAGCATTTCTTCATTGATACCGGCTACATAGCGCAGGTGGTCAATAAGAATACGGGCGGAGGAACTGAGCGCACGCTCCGGCGAAATGGTACCGTCTGTCCAGATCTCTAAAATCAATTTGTCGTAATTTGTGCTCTGTCCCACACGGGCAGAAGCCACTTCCCAATTAACACGCTTGACCGGGCTGTAGATTGCATCCACTGGAAGTTCGCCAATGGGCATGTGTCCGGCACGTTCGTTGGAGGGGGAATATCCACGGCCGCGTTCGACCACGAATTCAATATCGTGCTTGGTCTTTGCGCCATCTACAGTGAAGAGATATGTGTCGGGGTTGACGATCTCAATCTCGGCTGGCGTAATAATGTCCGCCGCAGTGACCGTTCCCTCGCCGCGTACTTCGAGCTGCATTCGAGCGCTGTCCACGCCATCCATTTTGATGCGGATCTGTTTGACCTGCAACATAACCTGAATAACATCCTCGCGCACGCCGGGGATGTCGCTGAATTCATGCAGCACATCCGCGATGCGAATGGAGGTGATTGCAGTTCCCTCCAAGGAGGAAAGCAGGACGCGGCGAAGTGCATTGCCTAACGTCACGCCGTAGCCGCCCTCTAGCGGGCTAATTGTGAATTTGCCGTAGTTTCGAGCTTCTGCTTCGCGCTCGATTTTTGGCATAACCATGTTCGTGATAATACCGGTCACGATTCACCTGTCCCTTTTGATAATGCGCCGGATCGGGAACCAGCCTTACGGTCCGACCCGATGCGCAACTGGAGGTTTAGCGTCTGGAGTAGTATTCGACGATCAATTGTTCGTCGAGACTTCCGTCAATTTCAGCGCGTTCTGGCATACGGGCCACAGAACCAGCCATGGCCGCAGTATCGCGGCTGAGCCAACTTGGAGCATTACGCTTTTCAGTATATGCACCCAAATCCTTAAAATAGGTCAACTTGCCGGAGCCTTCGCGCACGCTGATAACATCACCTTCGCTGAGAAGCATGGAAGGAACATCGGTACGGCGGCCATTCACTGTGAAATGACCATGGGTGACGAGCAAGCGGGCCTGTGAACGGCTGGATGCAAACCCGAGTCGGAAGACCACATTATCGAGACGTGACTCAAGGATCTGGAGCAGGTTCAAACCTGTAAGACCGCGGCGCGTAATAGCGGTGTCGTAATAGCGGCGAAACTGCCGTTCCATCACGCCATAGATGCGACGAGCCTTCTGCTTGGCGCGTAACTGGCGGGCAAAGTCGGAAGCGCGTCCCGTACCCATGCCCTTGCCTTTGCCGCCGCCTTTTCCAGCGGTGCGGCCATGCTGGCCGGGGGCGAAGTCACGCTTTTCAAAGGAGCATTTGGGTGTAAAACACCGTTCGCCCTTAAGGAAAAGCTTTTCACCTTCGCGACGGCAAAGTTTACAAACTGGACTTAAATTTTTAGCCATATAGAAACAACCTCACCTATTACACGCGTCGCTTTTTCGGAGGGCGGCAGCCGTTATGCGGCACCGGTGTGATATCCGAAATGGAGCGAACTCTCAACCCCATGGCTTGAACGGCGCGAATTGCATTCTCGCGACCAGGGCCAGGGCCTTTTACAAAAAGCTCAACATCCTGCAATCCCAGTTGTTGGGCAGCCTTTAAAGCCTGTTCAGCGGCAAGGCGGGCGGCAAAAGGCGTGCTCTTGCGAGAACCCTTGAAACCGGCGGAGCCAGCGGAACCCCAGGAAATTGTGTTGCCTTCTGTGTCTGTAACAGTCACAATCGTATTATTGAAGGAAGCAAAAATATGCACCTGTCCGGAGGACAGGGTACGCTTCCCTTTTTTTGCGCCCGATGGGCGGCGGGTGGAACGAACACTCTGAGCCATTTTTCTT
>JACRBH010000185.1 GCA_016234535.1 Chloroflexota bacterium | reverse complement strand
CGCCACCTGTCGGCCCGACCAGAGCGATCATCTCGCCAGGATTCACTTTCAGCGTGAAATCTGATAAGACGGATTTCCTGTCCTCGTAGAAAAAATCCACCGCATCGAATTCGATCTCGCCGAGCAGAGTCTGCGCTTCGATGGCATTCGGTCTATCGTGGACCTCGGGCGGGGTGTCGACCAACTTGAAGATTCTCTCAGCTGAAGCGATGCTGTGCTGCATTTCAGCATACACGCGCGCCAGGTCTTGAATCGGCCACATCATGAACGTGAGATACGAAACGAAGGCTTGAATACCGCCGATGGTCATCAATCCAATTTGGATCTGCTTGCCGCCATAGCCAACGATGAGTCCCAGCGCGAGCGCGGCGATCATCTGCACGGTGGGGAGGAAGAGCGCCGACAGCCACGCCGCGCGATATGACGCGTGATACATGGTGCTGGTCAGTCCCTGGAACTCGCGCGTGTTTTCATCCTCGCGTCCCAGTGCTTTCACCACGCGCGTTCCCTGAAAGTTTTCGTTGTACGCGCCTGTGATCTTACTGTTGGCGCGGCGTGACACGCGGAATTCCGCCAATATCTTCTTGCGGAACTCTACTGCAATGATCATCATGATCGGGATGATGGTTAACACGATCAACGCCAGCCGCCAGTTGATGATCAACATAAAGATCGTGGACGAGGTGATGTTCATCACAGCCCACGTTGAATCCACAACGCCCCAAGTCAGCAAGTCAGAGACGCGTCCCGTATCCGAAGTGACACGCGAAATCAAACGTCCGACCGCGTTCTGGGAGTAGTACGAAAGCGAAAGGTCCTGTAAATGATTGAAGAGCATTTTTCGCAGGTCATACTGAATGCGCTCGCCGAGCACACCAGCCAGATAAATGAATGTGAACACCGCCGCCGCCTGTATGACGATGAGTCCGCCGTACAGGGTCGCAAGCTGCATCAAACGCGCGCTGTCCTTCAAGAGAATCCCCTGGTCGATAAACTGCTTGTTCACATAAGTGAAATAGGCATCCGACGCAGAGACAAAGGCGATGGTCAACAAAAAGCCTACGACCCATTTCCAATGCGGCTTCAATAATCCGCCAATGCGTTTCAGCACAGGCGTGGTTAGTTGTGATGTGAACTCTTCTTCTTCGAGTTCGATTTGTTCGTCAGCCATGATAAATCTCCGTTACGTTCATGCTCTGGTGGTTGAGTAGCTGCGGAGCAGCATATCGAAACCACCAATAATATGTACACTTTTTATTTCATACTCACCGCTTATCGGAACTACTCAACCGACAGGGGGAGTAGTTTTCTACAAATAAAAGTAATTAGCACACTTTCATCTGTCACGGGTCCCAGGTCGAAATCGCCATACTGCTCGACGACCTCAAAACCATTGTAGTGGAGCAGGGCTTCCATCTCCTGCGGAAAGACGTAGCGTAATGACAGGGGAGCGATCTGTGTCATTTCTTCTCCGTTAGAGTCTGTCCAGCGGCGATAGGCGGTTTCGGTTCTTATCTGTCGGAAGGCATCGTACTTGTCAATGCCAGAGACCTTGATCTCATAGCCGTCGGGATGCTCCGCCGTGAACCATTCTTCCTCTTCCTCGCTGCTTATCAGGTTGCGCGGTTTGGGGAAGAACAGATTGAGTACCAACCGTCCATCTTCTTCGAGATGTTCCCGAACCCGCGTCAGATATGCTTCTTGATCCTGGCGGGTTAGCATGTGGTGGAAGACGCTGCCTGATTCAAAGATCAACCGAAACTTTTGTTCCAAATGAAATGTGCGAACGTCCGCCACAATCCATTCAATCGGTAATTCACCTGACTTCTGCTTCGCCAGTTCAATCATGCCAGGGACTATATCCAGCCCGACGATTTCCACGCCGCTTTTAGCGAGCGGGATGGTTACCCGCCCGGTGCCGCACCCAAGTTCCAGCACTTCACCGCCGAGTTGTTTTGCCAGTGAAAGAATAAAGGGGCCGTCAGGCTCGAAATCGCTGTTTTCTGCATCGTAGAGTTTAGGGTCCGAATATTCGCTGAGGTTATCCAGTTCATTCATTTGAATTTTCTCCATTAGTTGACGCTTGAAACTTCAATTTCCAGTTCCGTATCGATCTTCGTCTGGATATCATAGATCCTGCGATACATGCCATCTTTATCCTTCAGCAATTCATCATGCGTGCCCATCTGCACAACCTCGCCTTTGTCTAAAACTAAAATGAGGTCGGCGATCATCACGGATTGGATGCGGTGCGCGATGATGAAGGTCGTGCGGTTCTGCATCAAGCCGTTCAGGGCTTCGCGGATTTCCGCTTCAGTTTCGGTATCCACTGACGAAGTTGAGTCATCAAGAATCAGGATACGCGGATTCTTCAAGAGTGTTCGTGCAATGGCGACGCGCTGTTTTTGTCCGCCGGAGAGAGTCACGCCTTTCTCGCCGACCAGCGTGTCATAGCCATCGGGAAAGGATAGAATGACATCATGCACGGCGGCGGCTTTCGCGGCGCGCTCCACCCGCTCCGCGTCCTGCTCCACATCACGCCCAACTCCATAGGTAATATTTTCACGGATCGAGCGGCTGAACAAAAACGGTTCCTGCTCCACAATGCCGATCTGCTTGCGCAGATACGAGCGCGAGAAATCCTTCAACTCTACGCCGTCAAGCAGAATGTGTCCGCCGGTATATTCGTGGAAGCGCGGCAGAAGATTCACCAGCGACGTTTTGCCCGAACCCGTTGACCCAAGCAACGCAATCGCCTGACCGGGTTTTGCATGGAACGATACATCCTTCAGCACATCGGACTTGCCGTCTGAGTACATGAATGAGACATTCTCAAAGCGAAGATCGCCTCTTGCTGGACCTTCGGGCTGGTGCCGGCCATCGAACAGTGGTTCACGCTGCTGCTTGACCACGTCCATCAGGCGCGCATATGAAACCATGCCTGTTGATGTTGAAACGATAATGCGTCCCAGGTTGCGGATGGGCCAAATGAGCCAGACCACGAGTCCCACGTATGCAATATATGTGCCCAGCGTGATCTCGCCGCGGATGGCCATATTCGCGCCATAGACAAAGCCGAAGAGCATCTGAAATCCCAGCACGATATCCGAAAGCGGCCAGAACATGGAATGCATGAAAAGCAAAATTTTGCCTTTCAGATACTTGCCCCAGTTGTCCTTCTCGAATTTATTCTTTTCATAATCCTGACGCGCAAAGGCTTTCACCACGCGCACGCCGGTTAGATTCTCTTGTAATGTAGTGGAGAGCACCGCCTCCTGCGCCTGGTAATCTTCGTAAGCTTTGGTCACTTTCTTGAAGAACCAAAGCGACACCCACAGGATCAATGGAATAACCACAATGGAGACCAGGGCAAGTTCCACGTTCAAGTTCATGATCGCCACAAAGTTGATGACAAACAGCAGGATGATACGTCCCACGCCAATGGCTTGTTCGCTGAAGAAGCGGCGCAGCGCATCCACGTCGGAAGTGACACGTTCGATCAAGTCGCCGGTAGGTGTGGTGGCATGATAGGAGAAACTCAAGCGCTGGATGTGATCGAAGAGGAAGTCTCTCAAACGGCGGGTAATGCCCTCGGCAGTGTACGCAGCCAAACGTCCAGAAAGGAACGAGAAGGTTCCTTCCACAGCCGCAAGTCCGATAAATCCCACGCCAATCCACACGAGGGACTGATTCAATGAATCCCCGATGTACTTTTTCTGGGCCAGCACATCATCCGCGAAGAAGCGCAGGAGCAGGTAGGTGAATGTTTTCGAGAGAGCAGAGACAGCCAGCGCGATGGTGGCGGCGATATAGGAGAGTCTGTAATCAGACATCATCTGCCAAAGCCCTTTGAGGCGGTTTTCTTGCAGGGTGCGGCGAAAGTCAAAGGTGAGCGTGGGCTCGTGGGCGGTTTGTAGGGTGGTCATGTTGTACTCCGTTGATGTCATTGCGAGGAGGGTTCTTTTTCGACGAAGCAATCTCCAATATCACGCTGGGGATTGCTTTGGGGCGAAAGAGCATCGCCCTCGCAATGACGAAAAACAAATAAAAAATTAAACAAAAAAGCTGTGGCGAGTGCGCCACAGCCCATACAAAACAGGGGAGAGAAAGAGACCTAACGGTCTATAGGCGCACTTCGAGAAGGCAATTTGCCAACTGCATCGGGGGTTGTGAAGATTGTGCGATACATCAAGAATGCGCTCCTTTCTTTGAGATATGTAAAGCGTGATTTTCCTTGCTTACGTGTGTGAGTTTACACCGGGAGAACGGGAAGTGTCAAGGCTTAGAATAAGATTAGTGTTATTTTTGGGCGTAACCTTTCCCGAAGGAAAGACGACTTGTGGGTATACCTATAAATAAGGAGCAACAATGACTCACGTTATAACAAGCTTGTGCCTGCGCGATAATGGATGTTCATCCGTGTGCCCGGTGGAATGCATTCAGCCCGGTGAAGCCGATTCGCAATATCCAACCTATTACATCGACCCCGGCACCTGCATTGACTGCGGTGCCTGTGTGCCTGAATGCCCATTTCACGCGATCTTTCCGGAAGATGAGACCCCGACGGCATATAAGGCCAAGGGCGGCGAGTTTATCAACCAGGTGGGATTAACAGGGCATTATGAGGCTAACAACCACAATGGCGAGTTGGTAGTACTGGAAACAACCCGCGCTTTAACAGCCGGCGAGGTTGTTGACCTGACTCCCAGCATCAAGGTAAACGCGAGCTTCTTTAGGTAGTTCGCCTATTTTATCGGTAAAACAAAACGGCATCCTGATATCAGGATGCCGTTTTGTTTTACAAACTCACCTTACGCGGTAACGCGACATTTATCTCGCAAAATGGGCGACATAAATGTCGCGCTACAGGCGGACTGCGTAAGGTGAGTTACAAAGTTTTATGAATCGTCTGGTAAAAGCCCTGCAACCGTGTAAAATCAAAGCATGGTCATTATTTCATTTCAAATTACCTCGGCAGGAGATATTCCGTTTCACACAGCGGCAAAGACTCTGGATGGAATGACTCAGGAATTGCCGCAGGGGTTTTACACGACCTTCAGCACGCTTTCAAACGGGACAAAAGTAATGGGATTCCATTCCCATTTGCAAAGGCTGTACATTCCAGCAAGCGAACAAGGGATTACTCCATCTGTTCCCGAAGAAACACTTCGAGCCAGAATTGCCGGCCTTGCCAGATCGAACCTGCCGAAAGAATCGCGGATTCGATTGATCCTTACCAAAAATGACGGCATGATCTATGTTGGCGTTCAACCTTTTGAGCCACACGCAAAGTATGTATATGAAAACGGCGTAAAAGTGGTTACAACAGAAATGACGCGGCATGATCCACGCATAAAGGATACCGGGTTTATTTCATCCAGTGTTGAACAACGCAAACAGGTTGGCAGGGACATCTTCGAAGTCCTGCTCGTAAAGCGCGGACGGGTTTTGGAAGGAATGACATCCAACTTTTATGTGGTCAAAGGGCGAACGCTGGTTACGGCTCAACGCGGAATATTGCTTGGCGTGACAAGGCGCGCCATCCTGCGGCTTGCAAGAGGGGAGGGGATGTCTGTTGAGTTTCGTGCGCCTTCAGTGCATGAAAAATTCAACGAGGCATTTCTCACGTCGAGTTCGCGCGGCGTGGTGCCGATTGTGTCAATTGATAATCAGTCAGTGGGGCGGGGGAGTGTCGGTAAATGGACGAAAATTCTTTCGAAGGCGTATCAGGCTTACGTTGAGGAAAGAAGCGAGGAGATCGTCAAGTAGCCGATTTGTCATTTCGGTCTATTTTCAAAGATATCGTAGTAGCCTTTATCCAATTCGTCATCTGAAAGGTGGGCATATCTTTGAGTGACTTGAATATTGCTGTGGCGCGCGAGTTCCTGCGCTAGTTTCAAATTCCCTGAGCCGCGTAGAACTGTGGTCACAAAATAGTGGCGAAAAGAGTGTGGCGTGATCTTGCCGACTGCGTCCTTACCGAGAATCTCTCCAACGCGTTCCGCAACAATATTACGGCCTGTTGTCGGCGTGATTGGCTTAATTTTTTTACCAGCACCTTTGTCGTGGCGGGCGAAGAGGGGCAGGGATGCCAGTTGTTTTCCGGAGCCGCCATCGAGCTGGGAACGAAGCGAAAGGTAATCTTTGATGGCCTGCATGGAACGGGTTGAAAATCGCACAACGGCTTGTTTATCGCCCTTGCCAATGATGACAGCGCGGCCTTCGTTCCAATCCACGTCACCGCGACGCAGTTTGCAAGCCTCGTGGACGCGCAGACCAGTATCCGCCAACACGAGCAAGAAGGCGCGGTCACGCATTGCGCGTAACCGTTCATTCATCACACTATTGGTTTGCACAGATTGAACAAGCGTTGATAAATCAGAGACATGGGCAAGTATGCGCTCAATATCATCGGCAGGAAATTGCGGAAGGCGAATCCCAGGCCTGCGTGACCGCTGGCGGATCAAGGTGCGAACACGTGAGATATTGACCTCAATAAAGCGCTCTGAGTCTACATATTCATAAAATCCTTTTACAGCCTGCAGGTACAAAAATTCTGTGGCAGGCGCGAACACTTTTAGATACAGGGCAAATGGAGAGATGATATCTTCTGTAAGTTTTTCAATGGGGGTGGTGTGGGGGTCAAGCCACTTTTCTTTCAGCACATCGCTGAAAGCTTTGAGCGCGTTCTTGTAAGCGCGTGCAGTGTGTTCGCTGCGTGAGAGCTTTACAACATCAATATATTTCAACATGACTTCTGAGATCGTCACAGGAACCTTAGGTTGCTCTGTCATAAGGTCATTATACGAAGTTTTCTTGGTTTGTCAATGTTTTCGATAATAATACTTATCGAAAACAAAAGACGGGATTTCATTTTCAGCCAGCACTCTTTCTTGTGAAGCCATCCCCCACTGTTATTGGAATGTGGACGATGAACGAAGTTTGTGTGAGAAGCACCGTTTCAGTCGACGGGATAGCTGGCTTTGCTCAGCCTTCATCCTTCATCCTTTATCTTTCATTCCTGCATTCTCATCCCCTGCCCCATAAAGAAGAATTCATTACGGTGACTGCAACCCGTACGGAGTTGTATCCAATAATTCCACCACCCCGTCACCGTCCGTATCTGTCCAACCCATCATAAGGGTCGGCAGGTTGTTTTGGTCGCATTGATCGGTGAGGTCGGGCAAACTCCCATCACCGCAGACCCATTCATGGACGCCCGTTAAACCGATGGGATATCCCATCGTGTGCAGAATCTCATGTCCTAAAGTATATTGCAGGCGCGGGTCGTTGCTGGTTTGGGAGAGTTGCTCTTTTTTTGAGATCGCAATCCACATGTTGACGTCAACCGGCAGGTCGCCGCATCCGCTGGTGGCGTAGGCGTATGATCCAAGGTCTGCGGTCATACCGGAAGTGTCGTTGGCATCGAGATCAATCTGCACGAGGATGTCAAACTGGGCAGGATCGTAGCCTGTGGATGTACGGACCAGATCAGGCGTAATCAAATGTCCCGTCATAATAGTCTGCGAAGAAATAAAAGAGTCAGTCGCCTGCAAATTCAAAATGGGATTCTGCATCCCTCCCGCCTGCGATGCCTCCACATATTTGCCGTTGATCTGGGCAACCGTCTGCACCAGCGCGTCAAAGGCTTCCTGTTGCGTCACATCAAGATTTTGGTAATCCACAAAGACTACCAGCAGCTTGATCGTGCCGCTTGGCCTGCACATGGGAATTGGTTTGTCCTCGGGCTTTATCAGGTTTGAAGGGTCGCTGAGATCAGAATAGTTCAATGGATAAGCATGATGTTCCTCTCTGCCGTCCGGGTATATGGAGATGCTGATAAAAGTGTCCTTGTAATATAGGGCGGACGTCCACGGGTCAGTGGTTACGCCGTCGCGTGCTTTTCGTCCAACCGGCGGATTTGTAACCGTAAGACCATAATCACTTTGAAGGATTTGGATGATGCGCTGCCGCGCCGCTTCCAGCCCGGCGTCCGGGCCTGATTGCGCCATTGGAGTTTGATCACCGCTCGAACTCTGCCCTACCCCACTTCCATCCTCAATCGTTACCTGCACTGATGCAGAATATATTTCCTTATTGAGCGTCAATACCTGGATTGTCAATGTATGCTTGCCAACGGTCGGCTGATCCCATGAAAGCGTTCCACTAATGGAAGATGATATTGCATCCTGAGCAACGAAAGAGATCGGCGAATTATCGACGAGCAAATCCGCCTCGATGAACGGTCCGCCTGTGGCTGTAAATTGAATGGACACCGGACTTGCTGAAAAAATCTCCCCATCTTGGGGGCTCAGGATCATGACAGGTTCATTCCCAGCAGAGACATTGGATGACGCCGGCTCTGGCAGGTTACAGGAAGATAATAAGATCAAAAAAACAAGTGAAATGTATTTCTTTTTCATTTTCAAGACTCCTACAAACGGCGGTCATCTTATGGTTTCGAAAGTAGTATAGCCATTGAACGCTTCATAGCAAGTGACATTGTTCCCGGCTTGTATTTTTCATGTCACCTTCTGACAAGATTGTTAATTTTACGGCCAGTTTGAAGATCATCAAGAACTGATATGGCCAGTGACAACATATTGACCTATACTTAATGCAAATTCAAACACGGAGGGCACCATGACTGAATCTGCAATACAAGCTTTGATACGTCTGCGGGATGGGAGTAATTTCCAATGGTACGTGATTCCCCTGCTGGCTTTTGTCTTCTACGTCTACACCGTGGAGGCCGAAAAGCGCAATTGGAATCTGGTTCTGGCGGGGCTGGCATTTTGGGGCGCAGATTGGTTCAATGAAATCTTCAATGGCCTCGTTTTGCGCTTCACCGGCTATGCACCGATCTGGGGCGAGCCGGGTCCGAGCGCGTTCTTGATACTGGTGGGCTTGAACATCGAAACCATGTTCATGTTTGCAGTGGCCGGCATCATCTGGACAAAGATGCTCCACCCCGATAAGAACTTCAAATATCTCGGCATCCCAAACCGTTGGGCAGTTGCAATTGGCGGCTCGGCATTCTCGGTATTCATCGAATACTTTCTCAACTCGGCCAACGCACTCACCTGGGACTGGCCCTGGTGGAATCGCGGGATGCCAATATTTATTTTTCTTTTCGGCTACCTATGGTTCTTTGTTTTCGCTTTTTGGGTCTATGACATGAAAGAGATCAAGCAAAAAGTGCAAGTCGTCGGCGGACTTTGGACATTCAACGCCCTGTGCTTGATTCTTTTTGCAGGCATCCTCAAGTGGATATGATTTGATCGTAGTAGCGACTTCAGTCGCTTTTGCTGCATAAAACCACGACTGAAGTCGTTACTACGTGGATGTTACTTCCTCGTGATCGGCATCATCCTGCCACTTCCAAACGATTTCGCGCTCACCTTCAACACCACTCCCGTTTGCCAACGCTTATGCTCCGCTACGCGCATCGCCAAGTTACTTTGCGATGCAAGCACCAACTTCTCGATCTCAGGCGAAAGTATTTCGTAATCGAATGGGTCCACTTGATTCTCTCTCAACTCTGCCGAGGGCTTCCTCTCCATTACAAATTGCGGGATCAACGGCAATTCATCCTTTGCCTCATTGATCCATCTTGCCAGCGCGTACACTTCGGGTTTTGTCAAATCGCCCAGTGGACTGATCGCCCCCGCCATATCACCATACAAGGTGGAATATCCCAGCGTCAATTCTGTTTTATTGCTGGTGTTCAAAAGCATCCCATTGACCTGATTGACATAACTCATCAGGATGATCATCCGCAGGCGCGCCTGGATATTTTCTCCACCCTTCCCCGCGCTTCTTTCTGGACCTAAAACCTGCTCGGTTATCGAGTGCATTTTTTCCAACTCGACTATTTCAAAACCGATCCCCAGTCTTCCCGCCAACTCCCGCGCAGACTCAGTCGAACGTGGATCTGTGTAGCGTGACGGAATGGCCACTCCCAGCACATTTTCAGCGCCGACAGCCGTCGCTGCGATCACTGCCGCAGTTGCAGAATCAACCCCGCCCGAAAGTCCGACTACGATGCGCTTCTGTCCGTTCTTATAAAAAAAATCATAAACCCCTAAAACCAATACATTAAAAATAGCCTCTTCCTGCGGATATTTCAAAATAGCAGGCTTGCTTTCTACGTCAGGGAAATTCACAATGGAAACATCTTCCTTGAACAGCGGTGATTGATGGAGCAACTCACCTTCCGCTGACAGCATAAAACAGCCGCCATCAAAGACCAGTTCATCGTTGCCGCCGACAAGGTCAACAAATGCAATGGGCAATTTCTGCCGGCGCGCATGGTACAACCTATTTTCCATGCCTCCCCTTTCATACGGGGCCGCAGACATACATACCAGCAGTTCGGCGCCCATGCGTTGCAAGTCCATACCCGGATGGATGGGATATTGCTCATCCCACATATCCTCGCAGATCAGGACGCCAACTTTATGTCCTGCAATTTCGAGCGGGGGCAAAGTTTCCTTGCCCGGAATGAACCAGCGCGGCTCATAAAAAACATCATACACAGGGAGAAGCTGTTTTATTTGCGCGATACTTTTCTCCCCATTCTTTATAAGATAGGCAATGTTATACAAGGCGGGATGCTCAAGTAAATTCTCCCCTGATGGAGCAAATGACCCAACCAACATGGCCGGCAATCCCTTTGACCGTTCTGTCAGATCCTGCATTGCCGCCTGAACTGCCTCAACAAAAGTAACATCATACAAAATATCGCGCGGCGGATACCCTGAGACGGTCATCTCGGGGAAAACGATCAGATCAGGCTTCTCGCTCACAACTGATTGCGCCGCATCCAAAATACGCGCAACATTCCCCGCAAGGTCACCGACTGTTGTATTGATCTGCGCAAGTGCAAGTTTCATAATCAGCAACGGACTCCAACGACTCCTGTCGTTGGTTCCGAAGTCAGGAGACTTCGAAGCCCGCCAATACCTCCAACAAATTCAAGGATTCGATCACGGAATCACGCTTCAAGCAAACCTGGTCACCAAGCATGAAAGTTCGATATCCGATCTCCAGCAGGAAAGCAGCATCCCCAATATCCGCGCTTACGGGAACAGGCTGCCACGCGAGCGAATCAAAAATGCGGCTTGCCACAATCGCATTCTTGTCTGTGCGAATGATCGTCTTTACTGCATCAATAATTTTATGCGGACGCAGTACTTCCACATACAAATCTCCACGCGCCGCCATGAGCCGCCCGTATTTTGCGCCGTGCTTCTTTGCAAAATCCAACCCGCGTTGAGTTTCTATTTTCAAAACAACTTCCGCGTTCGGTAGTATTCTTTTTATTTCATCAACATCTTCCGCAGATTCAACATAGGAGAGCATGACCTTCGTCATCCCCATCTCTTTCATCGCGGCAAGGTAAGCTTTGTCCGTTTCTGTCAGTGTCCCTTCGATCTCAAAGGAAGGATGCATAATATTAACAGACTCACCCGGCCCGATCAAGCGGCGCGGGCCGTCTTCCAAAATGAGCCCATCCCCACCTGCCGTAAGTGATACGACACGGGCGCGTTCATTGCCATCTGAAAAATATGCATCCACAGGTGTATGAACTTTTATTTTATGGCTTAGTTTGATTTCAGTAAAAGGAGGCAGTCCTATACTGGCTACGCGCAATTGACGGCCTTTTAAATCCACCCAGACCGACTGCCCGTATTTACTCAAGAGTTCCAACGCCTCACGTGGTCCGTTCTTTACCGGCATCACGGTGTTCAAACGGAATCCAGCCACAAGTGGATGCCGCGCGACTTCATCAAGAAAAGTCGCGTAAGGGGGTGTTGTAACAATGGCGGATATTTTCATGGAGTGGGATTTACACTTGTATATTTGTCTTCCTGTTTACACTTTTACAACTTCAACGTTGTCCCACAGAAACCGCACTTGAACAATCCATCCGCGTTGACTGGAATTGGTGCGCCGCAGCGCGGACAGATCATCTCGATTGGCTTGCTGATCTGCTTCACCTTTGCATCATCCTGCCGTGCGCGCATGTTCTCCTGAAAATCACCGAAGTATCCCCATGAACGCGCCACCAGTCCCATGGCATAATCCACAGCGCGCTGTTCATCTTCAATGTGAAAAATCTTCTGTGCGCCGATGGCCTTCGCCCATTGAGCATCAATTGTATCTCCGCGTTTTCCGCCCGGGCGGCGCAGGAACCACGTGTTCCATTTTTGAGTTACTTTCTGCCACTCTTCAATGGAATCAATTCCATTCTGAAACCAATCCTTGATTCCATTACCTTCCTCGCCAAGGTAATGCTTAACCTGTGACGATGGAATCTTCGCATGCATGTTAATATCACCAAAGACAATTAAAAATGGAGCTTCTTGAGCATTCGGTATTTCCACGTGTGTATTGACCCAATGCGCGAACAAGCCATACGACTCGGGCGCGTCCCCTCCCCCACCCTCTCCATACAAAGAACCAAGTAATTGTTCAAGATCATATCCGCTTGCAAAGGATGTGACCTGCAAAGGCCATCTATCCACGCCTGCATCACCAATCGCCGCAAAACAAATCTCAGTATCAGGGCGGTATTGCGCCAACGTGTTGAACAATAATGGTAAACGGTCAAAAATTTCCGCAGGCCATGTAGACATGGAGCCTGTTACATCAATCGCGACGATCAAAGGATTGGCGGATTGCGTGCTGACAATCTTCTTTGGGTCAATGATCTTTTCGTTCGGTCCGCTCCTGCCCTGATACGTGCGCGGACCCGCCGCCTTTGCCCTTGCCGCCGAAGCAGTCCGCGCAGGTGCCGCCGCAGGGCTGTATGTGTATTTTGCCGAGCCAAACCATCCGCTTGTGTCATCGTCCCATGAATACATAATGCTCTCCTTTGGTGTTATTCGACAATTGTCGTTAATGCCAGTGTTTCCAAACCAAATTCCCGGCGAAACCTCTCATCGAGTTTTTTTTGTTGGATATAAACCCCGCATCTCTCCTCGACCCAGGCCTGCCAGCTCTCGCCACGCGCCATCATGGCCCGGACCATTGCCCCGTCCACACAAACCTGCTCCTCGGACGGAATCAACTCAACAGGCCGAATGATGCGATAGTCATTCCGCAGAAGATTCGCCACATATGGGTTGTCTGTCACAAAAAGATCAAGTTCGCCAAATAAGTCCAGCACCATCACACGCCAGTGCGGACCGTCATCCAGATCAGGAACGGGAATCAACGTGTAGTTCCCGCGTCCATGCAGGGCAAGTCGCAGCATATCCTGGGTTTCTTCAAGGGTAAAGGGATTGCGCGCATTATAGCGATTGGATGACCCGATGCCAATATGCGCATGGCCGGCGCAAGCACAAAGCGCGCGCAGAACAAGCGCCTGCCCAACATGCACAGGCTTCCACCGCGCAATCATGCCGACCTTTTTGACAGGCCTTTCAAACATTCGGCGATTATAACGTATTCAAATAATGAAAACTTGTTTGAAAATGCTGAGACCTGGCCGTTTGTGGAAAAATCGTAGCACATTTTTTTCAATCTTGTGTATAATAGTGTACACAAGGGCAAAAATGTAATGGCAGTGTTCAATATCAAGGATGATTATTTGAATCCGCTGGATCAAAATGAAACTGATTCTTTTTCCTTTCTTCAACCCAGGGAGGATAATGAATCGGATTCTCGTCAAGACGTATTACTGGAGCCAATCCAATCTGAGTCCTATGATCTCAGCTATACCTGTCTTCTTATCCCTCGCTTTCCATCACATCAATTAAAAGGGGACCTGGCAGAGTACGCCCCCCAATGGCTGCAACAAATTTGTATTTCCTATGGCTGGCGGTTGGAGTTCATTACTGTCTGGCCTGAATATTTTCAATGGGTGCTGCATGTGGCTCCATCAATTCCGCCCGGGCATTTTATGCAGGCCATTCGCACTGAAACTTCAAAACTTATCCTTTCCAATTTTGGGCACATCAGGGAGGAGAATTTATCCAACGATTTTTGGGCGCCTGGATATCTGGTTGTGCTGGGGGCCCGCCCTCACCCTAAAGAAATGGTGGAACAATACATCCGCCTGACGCGCCGTCAACAGGGATTGTATACGCTTTGATATTTTGGGGCGGATTGCATATCCCGTCGTTTGGAATTCCCATACACGCCGAATAAGCAGCCAACTTTTCTAAAAGTTCTCCAGGCACTCTTGGGTAATTGTCCTCAAATCCCCAACAGAACCGGTTTTCATTCTCATCGTAGCGTCAAATCAGAGCCCATGGATCAACAATGGCGAAGCAGGCTTCAAAAAAAACAGTTGAGAGTAAAAAGAATATATACAGCCGGGCATTTAAAGAGGGACTCGAAAATCTTACGGATGAGTTACAGCTTGCCTTTCAGTGGGACCGTCCAGGCATATTGCTGGTGATAAACAATTCGAAATTGGGGCAGGTAAAGGTTCAACAGGCGCTTGCATATGAATTAACTAAAAAAAACAAGAGGGTGGAGTGGGTCAAGGCGGACCACAAATCACCGGATGTAATCGGTGTAATGTGTAAAACATCAAACCGCGATGAAGTTGTTTTTTTTGTTACTGGCATCGGAAACAACGCGGACGCCTTAATAAGCAGCAAAATATACGGAGCCCTTAACTTGCGCAGGGAACTGCTGGTGGAACAACACATCCGCGCGGTGTTCTGGCTTACAAGCATGGAAGCAGCAAGTCTCCCACATCGCGCACCGGATTTCTGGGCATTCCGGCATCGCGTTATTGAATTCGATTCAAGGCTCGGAGTAAGGAAAGCCTGAACATCCTGCCTGGCTCTTGTTATGGAAGAAACAACTCCCATTCGCATGAATTTTAATTAACCCAAACATGTTCCTGGAATATTTCTCCGTACTGCTCATCACGATCTTTGCGCTTATCCTGGGCGTAACGTTGATCCTGGCGAAAAAATACGCCAACGCAGTCAGCCTTTGGGCATTGGCTGCAATCATAACGATTTGGATCGTTTCCTATTTGCTTTACAAACTGGTTGATACGCCCTCTTTGATAAAAGAGCTGGCGTCAATTCATTACCTGTGCATGGCGGGGGCGGCAATAGCACAACTTTATTTTTCACTTTCGTACACCTACCGTACCATCTGGATGAATAACAGAACCTGGTGGTTAAACCGTATTGCAATCGTCTTTTTTATTCTGGTATCTGCAATCATTCAAGCCATATATTGGGTGGAACCTTTAAGAATGATATTTTTCAGCACCAGGGACGGGATCGGAGAACAGATCAATGAAATCTACGTTCTCAATATTCTCGTGGCAAGCATTGTCTTTTTTGTCGATACTTTTGCGCGGAAACCGCGCATCCATTTTTTTCGCGCCGGGACGATCATGATCGGGGCCGTGATTCCGTTTATCAGCCGCCTTGTTGCTATTTTTGGGGTCGGGGTCGAAACAGATATTTTCCTTTCGATACTATCCTACTCACTGGCGCTTGCCGGTTTTTCGTACGGGATATCCAGCAATCGCCTGATCGAAACGACACCCATTACCCGCGATTTTGTTGTGGAAGGCATGGATGACGGCTGGATGGTGGTTGACAGGTTTAACAGAGTCCTGGATTTAAATTCATCGGCGGAGGAGATGGTCGGGTTATCGCAGGAAAAAATCTATGGCAAGCCTGTAGACCAGATTTTGCCGGATTGGCCCGGCATATTGAAGTCCTCCCAGGGTAACAAGGAAATAGAAATGCGCCGGAGTGTAAAATCCCAAAAGGATTGGCGCTATCTGAATATTCGCATCTCCAAATTGACAGATCAAAGCAATGCGAATTTCGGCTATCTGATCCTTTGGCGGGATATTACAGGACGTAAAATGGCGGATGATGCGCGCCAGCGGGCCCGCGACGAATTATTCGTTCTCCTGAATGCCGTATCCAGCGCCGCCAGCCGCTCCATGAATTTGGAAGATTTTCTATCTGAAGCCAGCTATCAAATTGTGTACTCATTCCAGAGCCAGGCGGTTGTGATCTTCCTGACAGAAGAAGATCACGGCAGCCAAACAAAGCTTGTATTAAAGTCTCAATTTGGGCTTTCACCTGACCAAATCAAGGAAATGAACCAGGACAAAATTGCATCATCCGTATACGATTGGCTGATGGAGAACGAAGAAAACCACCCGCTGATCATAAGCAACTTTAATGAATCAATGGATGTCCCGGCAGGCTTGAAAAATTTTGGTTTTGAAAGCGTTGTGCTCATCCCTTTGATTATTTACACGCAGCACGAAAACACAGTCATAGGTTGTCTGTGCCTGGGGCGGCACGATAACACCGCCTATAATCAGGATGAGGTGATTCGGCTGACCACCATCTCGAATCAAATCGCAACCCTGATCGATAATAACCGCCGGCGGCAATTCGCGATTGCCCTCTCTGAACGCCAGCGCCTCCTGCGGGACCTGCACGATTCGGTGAGTCAAAAACTATACGGGTTGGTCGCTCTGACTGAGGCCGCGCAGGCCGGGATCGAGGCCGGATCCGAAATTGCTCCTTTGCAGGTACTCACCCGTATCGGGGAAAATGCAAGACAGGCGGTTAAGGAAATGCGTCTATTTCTTTATGAGATGCAGCCTGTTGACCTCAAGGATGGGTTGGTATCCACATTGCATCACCGTCTGGTCGCAGTCGAAGGTCGTGCCGACATTAAAGCAAGGCTGCTCGCAGATGAAGATATTCAACTTTCAAAGGACAAGGAAATTGCGCTGTACTATATTGCGCAGGAAGCGTTGAACAACATCCTCAGGCACGCTCATGCCAAAACAGTGTCCATCACTTTAAAACAGACCCGGCTGAATGTTATACTTAAGATCATAGATGACGGCCGCGGCTTTGATATCAAAAAGATCGATCAAGGCGGACTGGGTCTGCCCAACATGAAACAACGCGCGTTGCAGGTAAACGGTAAATTCAAAATAGTATCGGCCCCGGGCGAAGGAACAAAAATCACCATCGTCGTCGGCAGAAAGAGTTGATAATCCTATGAAGGCAATCCGCATTCTGGTAGTGGACGATGAAAGCGTAGTTCGGGACGGAGTGGTTACGATACTCTCGTTCCAACCTGACATGAAAGTGGTCGGCGAGGCCGAGAACGGAATCAAAGCCGTGGAGATCGCCCGCCAGACCAAACCTGATGTCGTTCTTTTGGATATGGTCATGCCCAAACAAAATGGGCTGGAGAGTATTCCCAAAATCAAGTCTGTTTCTCCGGAATCGCGCATTCTGGTATTAACCAGTTTTGCGGAAAGCGACCGGGTATACCAATCCATCAAAGCTGGAGCGTTGGGTTTTCTTTTAAAAGACGCTACGAGAGTTCAGTTGCTTCAGGCGATTCGCGATGTGGCAAAAGGACTGGCGTCCATCCAGCCGTCCATTGCCATGAAGGTCATAAACGAAATAGATCATCCTGCAGAGCTAATGTATACAGCAAGTCCATTAACCCCGCGCGAACTTGAGACCTTGAAATTAATCGCCCGCGGCTTAAGCAACCAGGAAATTGCGGCGGCCCTTGTTGTGCATGATAGGACAGTGGCAAAATATGTGAGCAGCATTCTGGATAAACTCCATCTTGCCAACCGCACGCAGGCTGCCCTATATGCGATCAACGAAGGATTGGCAGAGCAAAAAAAATAAATTCATGGGGATTAACCCAAATACCCCCCCTCCCGCGCTCGCATGCGCGGGTTATTTTTTTAATGTCATATCCCCAATATTACAAATGTAATTTTCTACTGTAATTTTCACAGTCGCTGGCATGGTCATTTCTACCCATCTGCGTTTTCGTAAATGGGACATCTTTCCTATTTGGAAACCCCTGTTTTGTGCATTTCGCCAAAAGGGATTGATTCATATAATACTTCTATAAATGATCTAAAACGAATCTTTTTCAGGAGACGCAAATTGTTCCTCGGACAGTATCCCAGCCAGTTGAAACGCACCAATCATCTTTCTCTTCCACATCACTGGAGAAAGCTGGTTTCAGGCGGCGTTTATCTCACACAGGGATTCGATCAAAATTTGCTGATCCTGACTGAAAAAACGTTTCAGGAAATTTATCAGCGGATCACCTCTCTTAATATCGCAGACCCTTTGGTGCGAATGCTCTCCCGCATGATCCTGGGTGAGGCAAGTTTCGTGGAGTTGGATGAAAAAGGCAATATTTCCCTGCCCGCCAGCCTGATGGAATATGCAAATTTAAATGAAGATTACATTATCGTCGGGCAGGGAAATTATCTGGAAGTATGGTCTCCGGATCAATGGCGCCAACAGCAGTCACAAATAAGCAATTCGCAAGCCAATGCGCAAAGGTTTTCCACATTCACCATCGCAACGCGGTGAAAATAATCATCATACAGGGAATAGTCATGAACAAAATCCGCATCCTAGTTGTTGACGATCAAAACGTTGTTCGAGAAGGAATGGTTGCCATTCTTTCTCTCCAGCCGGACATGGAAGTCGTGGGCGAAGCCGAAGACGGTATCCAGGCTGTACAGATCGCCCGGAGAACAAAACCGGATGTAATCCTCCTCGACATGGTTATGCCGCGCCAGGATGGACTCACAACCATTCCCCGTCTGAAGGAAATCTCGTCAAACATTCGCATCCTGGTTCTATCCAGCTTTGCGGAAAGCAATCGCGTATACCAGGCCATCAAAACTGGCGCTCTGGGCTATCTCTTAAAAGATACCCCGCGCGCCGAACTCCTGCAGGCGGTTCGCGATGTGGCAAATGGACTCGCATCCATTCAGCCTTCGGTGGCGATGAAAGTGATTCAGGATTTCAACAGCCCCACAGTCAAAGAGGATCAATTCAGCGAACACCTGACCCGCCGCGAAGTGGAAACCCTGCGCCTGATCGCGCGCGGCCTGAGCAATCAGGAAATCGCAATGAATCTCGTCGTCCATGAAAGAACCATTGCCAAATATGTCAGCAGTGTATTGAACAAACTGCATCTTACCAACAGGACTCAGGCCGCCTTATATGCCATACGCGAAGGGATGGCTGCATCCGCCAGTTAACCGGCAATAGCCAGAGGAATAATGAGTAACTTCGATTATCTAAAAGCAGTGGATTTTGACCGGGCCTGGCTTAACTTTGAGTTAGATCTGCCTCTCAAGCCTGGTTCCAACGGAAAGCCCAACCCGTTCTATATCAACCGACCGGGCAATCCCATCAACGAATTGATAGATGCGTTACTCGCGCCGTTTTACCGCCCCCCAAAGTTCTTCTTCTCCGGACATCGCGGATGTGGAAAATCAACCGAGCTTCTGCATTTGCTCAGCAACAGCGACATCCAAAAAAAATACTGGCCGATCAACTTCAGCATCCGTGAAGAGACCGACATCATCGACCTTGATTTCCGCGATGTGCTGCTGGCCATCGGAAGCCGCTTGTTCCGCGAATATCGCAAAAAGGGCGGCGAACTCCCGGATCAACTGCTGAAAGAATTAAACGGCTGGAAGGGCAAAGTGGAAAAGCAGATATCAACCATCCTGGATGGCCAGGTGTCTGAGTATGAACTCGGCGCATCCATCAACGCGTTCTTTGTCAACGCCGGGATGAAAATGAAACTCGAACCGGCGACCCGCATCGAGTTAAGACAGATCGTCGAGACCGACATCACCGGCTTGATCGCGATCATTAATCACATCGCCGCCGCCATTTACAGTCAGGAACGCCGCATCCCTTTGATCTTGATCGATGATATGGACAAGCCCGATCTCGACCGCGCGCGCGCCATCTTTCAGGAACACCGCGAGATTATGCTGCAACCCAACTGCGCCATCGTTTACACGGTTTCGAGCGCGCTCTTTTACAGCAAGGAATTTGACGCCATTCGCGATCAGGCGCTCTTCCTGCCAAATATCAATCTGCGGACTGCAATCGACTCAGTTCACCAATTACCGCAAGGTTATCGCACGCTGGAAAAATTCGTCACCGTGCGCATGGACTCCAAACTGATCCAGCCGCCCGCGCTGAGTCAGGCGATCACCTACAGCGGTGGAGTGTTCCGCGAACTGGCGCGCATTGTCCGCACAGCTATTGGACGGGCCAGGCGGCGAAAAGCCGGGCAGATCGAATTGGATGATATCGAATGGGCTGCGACCGAGATACGCAACGAATATCGCCGCATCCTGGATAAGGAAGACCTGAAACTTTTAAAATACGTGCAGGATAATAAAAGACTCGAATACAGCGACCGTCTCAGGCCGCTCCTGCAATTGCTGGCCCTGCTCGAATACCGCGATGAAGACAACTGGTGTGACGTTCACCCGGTTCTAAGGAAAATGTTATGACATTGCCCGGCCTGGTTCAGCCCCCGGAAACGAACGCATTCGATGAACGAGTCGAGATTCTCTCGAACGAACTCGAACTCGCCATCAAATGGGATCGTCCATCCACGCTTCTGGCTGTTTACAACTCAGAATATGTGCGAACGGATGCTGAAACTGCCCTTGAGAATTTT
>JACRBH010000173.1 GCA_016234535.1 Chloroflexota bacterium | reverse complement strand
GGTGGTGTTTGCATTCATTTTTGTATTACTCTTTTTTTATTTAGAATTTGTTGACTCAAAGTGACTGTTATCTGGTTCACCGAAACGAGTGGAAGACCGAGGTCACGTACCTTTCGCAGCAACCCATATAGGGCGGGCTGATCAGGCACAGGTCCAGAAAGAAGCGTGTTTCCATCCTCTTCCATTGTCACGGACATGCCGTCGAACCAGTCTGCCCAATGAGCATCCAGATGTCCTGCGATTCGAATTTCGTAGAAGTAAGTCATCGTCAACGTGCGCAAATATACCGGCAGGGAGAGCTGCCGGTTAGAACCAAAAGTATTGTTTTAAGTATGGTTTGAGGAGATTAGAGCAAGCCCAGTTCGCGGGCACGCGCCACTGCTTCGGTGCGGCTTTTGGCTTGCAGTTTGGCAAAAATGCGCAGGTTATGCCCTTTGACCGTGCTCAATGTCACGAACAGTTTACGGGTAAGCTCCTGGTTGGAAAGCCCCTGTGCAATGAGACGTAATACTTCGAGTTCGCGATCACTCAAAGGGTCGATCAGTTCAGTTTTGGATTTTTGAAGTTGTGTCGGTTGAGAAAACCCTGCCAAAAGTTTTTCCACATAACCAAACAAAGGCTGAACTTCAGTCCGCGCCGAGCTTTCAAGCGCAGATCGTAAATCCAAAATCAACAATCGCATGAGTTCACCTTCGTCAACGAAAAGCCGCAAATAGCCTTCAAACTTGGCAAGTTTTAGGGCTTGCTCCAGCAAGGCGATGGCGTTTGCCTGTTCTCCCTTTGCATGGAAGGCAAGGGACAACACGATCAAAATTTCGATCTGGCTGGCAAGGCGGTTTTGAGTTTCGGCCAGTTTCAAATGACGTTCCAATGAACTCAACACATCACTGAAGTTAACATTGACTTCCGCCAGCGCAATTCTTGCCAGTGTAACGCGCTCAAACTCATGCAGATAATCGGGCGCATCGCGCAAAGATAAGCCACTCTTGCGTGCCCATGTCTGCGCGTTCATGAGCTGCCCTTGCTTGAGATAAATGCGCGCCTTCATCGCACCCACAGGGCGCAGATTGGGAATGGGCGTGCGCACGTAAAAACGCTGGGCTTCATCCAATGCTTCCAGCGCGGCGTCGTGATCACCTTCAAATTCTTTCAAATATGCCTGCGCCAAACTCTTGCGATATGCCCAACCTACAATGGGGGTTTGCCTGCCGAGTTCAAAGGACTTTTGTAAATGACTTGCAGCGCGTTCATCCTCACCCATTTCGTGATACAGCAGACCCAAACCCAAATGGTGATGCGCGGTAATGCTTTCTACGCCATGCGTTGTCGCCAATTTCAAGGCTGTCTGATAGACCTGAATCGCATCGCGCAGCCGCCCTTGTGCAATCAGAATATCCGCCTTGGCAAATGAAGCTGCAACCGCAAAAGCAAAATTATCCGCCTGTTGTGCTGCATCCACCCAATTGCTCATGAACGCATATGCCTTGTCCAACTCGCCGCTCGCCCAATACGTGGTGCTTAAGATCGACGATGCCTGCGCCTGCAAAAATTCATCGTCAGGCGGCGCCATGTCTTGCGCCATTTCAGCGAATTTGACCGTGTCGGCAAACCGATTCTGCACTTGGGCATTGTAAGCGCGCGCCATCGCGATCCGCACAGGCAGCGTACGGAATTGTTCTGGTTCAACAATCACCAGATCTTCAAGCGGATTCTTCAAACAGGCTTCGGCATCCTTCAAACTTGACTCGCTCGCCTCAGCATTGCCCGCATCCATGTAGGACCAACCCATTTGTGTTAACAGCACAGGACGAACCCGCCTCACACTTAACGGAAGCTGGTTCACCCACCCGAGCCAGGTGCCAGTCTGGAAGGTTTCGTCCATGCCCAGCCAGGCGCTCTCTGTCAGTCGGGCAGCTCGTTCAAAGTCTGCGGCGGCGAGGGCGTGATGAAATGCCTCACCGATCTCGCCGCTTTGCCCAAACCACTCACTGGCACGGATATGAAGCTGTGAAATTGCCTCTTTGTCCTGCTTTTGACCCAACCGCTGACGGAGCAAATCACGGAAGAGGTGATGGTAGCGATACCAGCGCCGCTCATCATCTAATGGAATGACGAACAGGTTGGCACGTTCCAACTGTTCGAGCATGGTTTGCGCCGAAAGAGTCTCGCCCTGCCAGAGCGCAACACACAACGAGCCGTTCAGCCGATTCAAAATGGAAGTGTGCAATAAAAATTCCTGCACAGCTTCGGGTTGTTTTTGCAATACCTCTTCAAGCAGATAATCGAGCACGAATTGATTTGTCCCGCTGAATGAGCGAATGAACTCAGCTGCATCCGCTTTACCTTGCATCGAAAGCGCTGCCAATTGCAGACCCGCCACCCAACCTTCAGTGCGCTTGTCCAACGCGGAGGCGTCTTCGGCGGTGAGGTTTAGCCCCATGACCTGGTTGAGGAAATCGGCGGCTTCACTTTCGGTAAAGCGCAAGTCAGCAGTGCGGATCTCCGTCAATTGGTTTTTGGCACGCAAACGGGCGAGCGGCAGGGCGGGATCCTCGCGGGTGGTGATGACCAAATGCAGCGATGGCGGCATGTGCTCAACAAGGAAGGTGAGCAGTTCATCCACTGCATGTGAGTCTACGGCATGATAGTCATCGAGAACGAGGATGAAGTCATCCTCGGTTGTTTCAAGTTCATTGAGCAGGGTGGTCAGCAGTTCTGTGGCGGGGATGGGCTGCGACGATTGAAGCGCCGCCCAAACACCGTCGCCGACGCCAGAGATCAGGGTTTGCAGAGCAGCTATGAGGTAGGTCAAGAAGCGGGAAGTATCACCGTCGTTTTCGTCCAGTGAAATCCACGCAGCAGAGATTTCTCCACAAGAGATCCATTCACTCACGAGAGTCGTCTTGCCAAACCCCGCTGGGGCGGAGATTAAGGTTAATTTGCGCCCAGCCCGAATCCCATCCGATAATTTGGTGACGATTTTCTTGCGGGAAACCAAACTATGCCGAAGCGCAGGCGCATTGATTTTTGTTTTGATGATTGTGTTGGGCATAAAGAGATTTTTCTAAAACGAGGTCAGGGATGTTTGTATGTACGTTTTGGATTCAACGTAGTTGCTTGTGAGTCCGTCTTGGTTTTATGCAATTCCAACCTTGCCGTGACCAAATAAAGCCCCACGCGGTTTTGGCGGGGTTGTGTTTCCTTGAGATTACATCACCAATTCAATGTTCGAATGACTGATGGCAGTGGCAGATGAGAGGTTCATAATGGATTCCCGTTGAAATTAAGCAATTTTTACGGTGATTGAATTCAAAATGGCTGGTGTCGCTTGCACTAACATTGCAACCTATGATGTTTTGGGGAAACAAATCAAGTTTACCATGTCGATTAATAGGGAAGGTGAGGCCCCGGCAAAACCTCCCAATTTTAAGGAGAAATTGGCATACAATTGCATATGGTTTTTAATAATGTTCATTGAAGCAAGTCACAAGCCCACCATCGGATTTATCTCCACCTGGCCTGTCTATCAGGGGACGACAATGGACCGCTATGCTCATTCTTTGATTCAAGGCATCAGCGCCGCCGCGAATGAACAAGGTTGTAATCTTTTGCTGGGCTGTGGATTCAGCGTCACAGGTAACAGCCCACAAAGCCCAAGTTTCTGGCCCGTGCCCGGACCAAACATCAATTTCGTCCCGGTCGGTCCGTGGAATACGGATGGCTTGATCATCGTTCCCGATGAGTTGACAAAAGAACAATCTGAATATATTCATGATCTTTTGGAATCGGGTTTTCCCATTATCTTCACAACCCCTGAAGGTTCTGGCCCGACGGTTACAGTGGATAATACGCTTGGTATCCACCAGGCATTTGAACATTTACTTCAACACAATCATAAACAAATTGCCTTTATCGCGGGCAATGTTGGGGATGGTGGGGACAGCGCGGAACGGCTGCAGGCGTATCGCCTTTCTTTAAAAGATGCTGGTATTCCTGAAAACCCAAAGCTGATCGCTTTTGGCGAACATCGCCGTGACGGTGGTAAATCGGCCATGCAAAAAATCATGGATGGCGAAGAAGACTTCACTGCGGTGATCGCCAGCAATGACCTTTCCTGCCTCGGGGCGATTGAATGTCTTCAGGAAGCGGGGCGCGTCATTCCTAACGATGTGGCTGTCATCGGTTTCGACGATATTCTCGACGCCCGATCCCTTTCCCCTTCGCTGACAACGATCCGCCACCCGACATTTTCCCTGGGCTATCAATCTGTCCTCACATTGCTGGATCATATCCACGGGAATGCGGACCGTGCGGCACGCGTGGTCGTACCGCCGAGGCTCATCATTCGCCAATCCTGCGGATGTCAGGCGTCCGAGAGCAGCATATCTTTTTTACCCACGAGCTCCATCGAACCTATGCTGGAACTTGACGGACTCTCGCGAGCGATGGCAGAGGCTTCCTTGATCGAAGCGCGTAACAGCCTGCTTGAAGATTTGCAAGGGCAATGCACATCGTTCTTGAATGCATTTCTGAATAGTCTCGGAGTTCAGGATGCGAAATTCATAATGAATGAAGTCAAGCGGGTTCTTGCATGGACAGACGAACGGGATGAAGATCCCCACATCTGGCAAACGGGTCTGGCCTTCCTGTATCAAAAGGCAAGCACGCTGCTTCAACTTATTCCACAGGCTGAACAGATTTTTCTCACAAATTTGATCGACATGATTCGCCTTGAGATCAGCGACCACATTCAAAGACGGACGACGCATTCCATGCTCGAGCACATGGACATGATGGCGCAGCTCGGTATGGTCACTGCTGAAATGCTCACCGTAATGAGCATCCCTGATATTGCTGATATCCTCGCCCGTAGACTTCCCAGCGTGGGAATTGAAAATATTCTGGTCGCTGTATATGATAAGAATAGCGAGGACCATACATCCAAAGCGGAGATTCTTCTTACGGCTGGATTATCAGGCGTCCCCAATGGACAGAAATTCGAGACGCGAAAATTTCCCGCATCCAATATATATCCCTCGAACAAGCCAACTCAACTCACCATTCTGCCATTGGATATGGATAATAGCACGTTTGGATTTGTGGCATTTAGCGCGCCCAACCCGGAATTGTGCGCCGCCATCGTGCATAACTTGAGCGCCGCGCTTCGCACCAGCCAACTTTATAATGACGCCATTGAAGGGCGGCGCATGGCAGAGGAAGCAAACCGCCTGAAAAGCCGATTCCTTTCCACAGTCAGTCATGAATTAAGAACCCCTCTCAGTTTGATCGTTGGCTTAAGCGAAATGCTTTTGCGGGAACAACGAGATCATCCCCAATCTCCCATAAATGTGCGTGACACAGAACAGATCAATCTCTCCGCCCAACATCTGGCGCGCTTGATCGGGGATGTGCTTGACCTGGCGAGCAGCGAAGCGGGGCAATTGCATATCATGCGCGAACCGCTCGATCTGGCGGAAGTTCTGCAAGTGGCGGCTAAGATCGGCGAGGAACTCGCGCGTGAAAATGGCCTGCTGTGGAACGCGCAGCTTCCACAACGCGGACCATGGGTGATGGGAGACCGCACGCGCTTGCGGCAGGTCACCTTGAATCTGATCAGCAATGCCGTAAAGTTTACACGCGAAGGACAGGTGCGGCTTGATATTACGGTAATGGACAATGAAGCAATTGTTTCTATCAGCGACTCAGGGGTTGGGATTTCGCCAGATGAACAAACAAGGATCTTCAATGAATTTTACAGCTCACAGGAAGCGATCCAGTCAGGGAAGAGCGGGTTGGGATTAGGGCTGGCAATTACAAAACAACTTATCGAGCGGCACGGCGGCAAAATTGAAGTTCAATCGCCGGGAAAGTTTGGGAAAGGCGCGACGTTTTCCTTTTCCCTGCCAACCATCCCCGAACCAGGCCCGCTTGTGAATCCTGTTTCCCTGCTCCAGCCCGGTAATTTGGTGATCATCCTTGCTGAAGGCGGGGAAACTTCAAATAAATTATCAGACTACCTGACCACACGCGGATTTATCGTTCAATTGTTCAGCGTGGATGAAGATAGCGAGTGGATTTTCAGTATCGTCCGCATTTTGCCCAGTGCCATTATTCTTGAGGAAGGTCTTGCCGTTCGTGACGGCTGGGCGATTAGCGACATGCTCAAGAGACAGGCTGCTACCGAGAATATCCCTGTGTTTGCGTATACGTTGGATGAAATGAATGATCAGGGTCAGCTATTGGAGTTGAATTATCTTCACAAACCGCTCCAGCCTGAACAATTGGTAAAAGAATTGAATCGCCTTGGCTCGTTAAAAGATAAAAAACAAACGATACTTGTTGTGGACGATGACCCCGGTATTTTGGATATGCACAGTCGTTTGGTTGAGCAGGCTGGTCGGCAGGCCGTGACCGCGCGAAATGGCCGCGAGGCATTGGCTGTCATCGAAAAACAAATTCCAGACTTGATCCTGTTGGATTTGATGATGCCTGAGATGGATGGTTTTGCAGTCCTGGATGAATTGCGCGCAAGGGAATCTACACGTGATATACCGGTCATCATTCTTACGGCGCGTCTTCTTTCAGACGCTGATCTCGAGCGCTGCAATCGGGGTGTGGCCACCATTCTTGGCAAGGGACTCTTCAGTGCGGCAGAAACATTGGGGCATGTCGAAGCGGCATTGGCACGCCAGCATACATTGAACAGGGCAACCCAGCATCTCATTCGCAAGGCGATGGCGTACATCCACACCCGTTTTTCTGAACCGCTCAGCCGTGAAGAGATCGCTGAACATGTGGGGATCAGTGCGGATTATTTGACGGATTGTTTTAGGCAGGAATTGGGCATTACGCCAAGCGCCTATATTCGCCGTTATCGAATCCGTCAGGCATGTGAGTTGCTGCGGAATACGGATCAATCCATCACACAGATCGCGCTGGCTGTTGGTTTTTCAGATGGAGCGCATTTCACGCGCACCTTCCAACGCGAAATGGAAACGACGCCGCGCGCGTATCGTGATGGCAGGCAAAGATAGCGTTTGTGTAGGTGTGTCACACCCGCTCAGTAAGAAAATGCTCATTGAAACAGAATCAAACATCCCGTCAGGAAAGAGGCGGATGTCTGATTTTTAATTCATCTACAGTTTATGGAATCCACCAGTTGATTTCTGGATTCAGTTTGAAGTTGAAATCAAAGACTGACTGATTGTCCCAGCCGCTTCCAGTGTTGTTGATGTCGGCGGGATCCCAGCCGTTGCCTTTTGTGCCGACCCAGGCGGGCTCCCACCAAAAGACACCTTCGCCGCCCGCATTCTTGATGGCGGTTTTGACGTCGTTGAAGAAGTTTGCCTGACCAATGAGTGAAGCGGGATAGCCTGCGCAGGGCGTTGTGTCTGTGATGACATTGGGGTCGCCGTCACCATCATCAGGGGAGAAGGTGTAGGATGTTTCAACAATGATGACGGGTTTGTTGTAGCGGACTTTCATGTCAGCGACGTTGCTTTGCATGGCGGCGATGGTCCCATGCCAGTAGCAGTAGTAAGAGAGACCGGTTACGTCCCAGTTTACGCCTTGCGCTTGAACGCCGTCATACCACCAGCGGGCGGTTGCGTTATCGCCGCCGCGATCTATGTGGAGCATGACCAGAATGGATGGGTCACATGCTTTGACTGCGTTGCAGCCTTCTTTGATGAGCGCGGAAACATTGGTGAAGTCATTGTTGTTGATGCGTCCCGCATCCCATAACATGCCGGGAGTGATCTCATTGCCGATTTGAACCATGTCTGGCGTTGCGTCCGCTGCTTTTAAGGCATTGCATACATCGAGCGTGTGGTTATAGACATCGGTTTTGAGCTGGTTGAGATCATGATCCTTCCATGCGGCGGGCGTGAATTGTTTGGCGGGGTCTGCCCATGTGTCTGAATAATGCAAGTCAATCAGAAGCTTCATGCCGCGTGATTTAACTTGTGGAGCAAACTCCACAACCTTGGATAAATTGTTGTATCCGCTGGCTGGGTTGACCCATACGCGCAGACGGATGTAGTTGACGCCGACACTTTGAAGAATATCAAGTGGCTGTCCCAGAGCTCCACTGGCGTCGTAATATAACTGTCCCAGATCCTGTGCGCGTTGAAGGGAGGAAACATCTGCGCCACGAATAATCAGTTCTTTGGGGTCAGGGGTGGATGCTGGATTGTTGTTCATCATCAAGAGTTTTATTTTAACGATTTTTTTCAAGATCAGATAGCCGTTTAATGAACCAAGAATAAAGGTTTCTTTTGTTGGTGTCTTGCTCATGAGCGGGGGATATTTGTCTTATTCCGAACACAGGGAAATATCCCGCTTATTGTCAAAAATAGTCCGCCTATCAACAAGACAGAGTCGCTCAACCTCAATACAATGATGATCATGATGGATCAATTACCGGTTGAACAAAAACGTTCGGGTATTGTGGTTGTGGGAGGGGATTCGTCCCTGCTGTACCTGCTTGAGCGTTACGCAGAACGCGCGGGCTACTCTGTCAGTTTTGAAGAAAGCCCATTTTTAGCAGAGACAGTTCAACGGTCCGAACCTGAGGCGGTTATATTTCCATCGGTTGAAATTTTGGAAGGCGCACAGGCTTTAGTCGCTGAGTTGACGAACTGCGACATCCCGATCATTGTCTGTTCATCAGTATTAGACCAGACGAAAACACGCGAGTTGGGGGCGGATTATTGTCTTTTGCATCCATTGGAATTTGACAGTTTTTCTTCCATTCTGAAGGCGGCAGTCGCCTCGCGCAGGATTAATCCAGTTTAGTGACAAAAACATCCAGTTTTTAGGCAAGCCTTTCCAGGCGCAACTCCCTATAATCAAAAGAGATATTGGGCTAATACCGCCCTTCGTAAGTCAGAAATAAAAATCTAAAAAGGAGAAGTAGAACATGAAAAAGTTAGTAACCCTGTTTTCGCTCATCGCCGTGCTCGGGCTTATGCTGTCGGCATGCGGACCGAAAGCGACCGAAGCGCCAGTTTCGGAACCAACTGAAGCAGCTACTGAAGTAGCAACCGAAGTGGCAACCGAAGCTCCTGCTGAACCCGCAGCCACCTTGAAGATCTGGGCAGATGATACCCGCACGCCGATTTTGCTTGCATTCGCAGAGGACTTTAAAGCAAAATACAATGTGGAACTTGTCGTCGAAGACTTGGGCCGTGTACAAGACATCCGCACACCCATGATCACTGCCGCCCCGGCTGGCGAAGGTCCCGATATTTTCATTGGTGTCCATGACTGGCTTGGCGCTTTAGTGGAAAGTGGTCTGGTGGCTCCTCTTGATCTGGGCGCGAAGGCCGATGAATTCGTCCCCATGTCATTGGAAGCTTTCACTTACACCGATGGCAAACTCTACGGGATGCCCTACGCAACGGAGAACCTTGGGTTCTTCTACAACACCGAACTGGTCGAAACCCCTCCAACCACCTGGGCAGAAGTACTTGAAGTTGGCAAGGCCCTTCAAGATGAAGGCAAGGTGCAATACGCGTTTGCCATGGCAGGCGGCGGTTACGAGAATTTGCCCGTACTGACATCCTTTGGAGGTTATATCTTTGGCCGCGATGATAGCGGCGCTTGGAATCCCAATGATGTTGGTCTCGATAGCCCGGGTATGATCGCCGGTGTTACCTATTTGGCCGATGCTGCCGCTGCTGGCCTCATCCCCACTACCGCCGATTATGAAACCGCTCATTCTTTATTTGAAACTGGTCAGGTCCCGTTCTTGATGGCTGGCCCTTGGGCATTGGATCGCATCCGCGCCTCAGGTGTGCCTTACAAGGTGACAACCTTCCCTGATAACGGCGCACCGTTCTCCGGCGTGCAGGGTTTCATGGTCAACGCCTTCAGCGAAAACGTGCTTTTAGCCCAAACCTTCCTGACAGAATTCGCCGCCACTGAGGAATTCATGCAGCAGATCTATGAAACAGGCTTGCGCCCCTCAGCTTTCAAACCTGTCCTTGCAAACACAACTGATCCTGACCTGCTGGCGATGGGACAAATCACCAACGCCATCCCGATGCCGAACATCCCCGAGATGGGCTCGGTCTGGACCGCGTGGAATAACGGCATTGCCCTCTCTGTTGCCGGCACACAAACCTCAGAAGCAGCCATGACAGATGCAGCCAACCAGGTACGTGCTTTGATCCAGGGAGCGCTGGCCGGTATGATCAACCTGCCCGGCAGTTATCAGGACAAGGCTGGATGTGGCGGCCAGTGGGATCCTGCCTGTGAATCAACAGGTATGGTAAAGGGCGATGATGGTCTCTATCGACTCACAGTGACCTTGCCTGCGGGAGAGTATGAGTATAAAGTTGCCCTGGATGGCGCCTGGACTGTGAACTACGGTTCTGACGGCGCCCAGGATGGACCCAACTATAAGCTCAGTCTCCCCGCTGATAGTGAAGTTACCTTCACTTACAACCCAGAGACTAAACTGGTCGAAGTCGAAACAAAATAAACGGTTAATTGATTTGGAAGGTAGGCCGGGATTTTCCCGGCCTACCTTCCATCTTTAGACCTCTTGCATAAGTTAACTCACCTTACGCGGTAACGCGAGACGCTTCGCAGCCTCGCAATATGGGCGACATAAATGTCGCGCTACAGGCTGGACTGCGTAAGGTGACTAAGTTAAAACAATTAAGCCACAGAGCACACTGAGGCCTTTGAGAAAAGACTCTTAAAACCTAATGTGCAACTCTTAAATTCTCCTTTATTGGACGCTGATAAACGCAGAAAAACGCGGATAAATTCTTTTGAATCAGCGTAAATCAGCGTTTATCTGCGTCCCAACACTGGTTTTTGAAAAAGAGTCGCACATTGGGTTCTTCAAACTCATTTGCTCTGTGATCTCAGTGGCAAAACAGACTTTTGCAAGAGATCACTTGTATAAATGGAATGAATGCAATGAGGTGAAATCGTGAATTCCACAGCTTCTCAGAATAAGGCTCTTGCTTGGATGCCGGCCCTGCCTCAAATATTGAAATTGGCGGCCGTGATCATCATGGACGCCTTTGTAGGCTGGTTCATCATCAGACTGGGAGCTTTGGGTTATTACCCTTTGGCGGCTGGTTTCTTCATTGTTACTATTTTCGTAAATGCGATCCTTCTACGGAAAGAGGCCTATCCCATTCGATGGATGGTTGTGGGTCTGGTGTTAATGGCGCTGTTCACCATTTACCCAATCTTCTTTACCGTCTGGGTTTCGTTTACAAATTTTGGCGAGAGTCACCTCATCACCAAGCAGCAAGCCATAGACCAGATCCTGAACGAAAAATATCTTCCGCCAGCGGGCAAGGCTTATTCATGGACTGCATTTATAACAACACAGGGAGATTATGCTCTCTGGCTTCTGGATGTTGATGGGAACGGGTATCTGGCTAAACCCGAAGAGCTCGTCACTCAACCTACCCCAGGCGAGGCAGGGATCGGGGAGCTCGATGAAAAAGGCGTCCCAAAAACGATCGAGGGTTATAAAAGGTTGAATCCCTTCCAGGCAGCGACAGATAGAACCCTGACCCAAATCCTATTTGGCGAGGCGGGGAAAACCATCCAAGTCCGATCCCCAACAGAAGCGGCGGAATTATTACCGTTGTATGTTTATGATGCGGAACAGGATGCCATGATCAATCAGGAAACTGGGGATGTTTATAAAAATCTGCGAGGCACCTTTACCCTGTCATCGGGTGAAGAACTGCGGCCAGGTTTTATCTCCTCGATCAAGCTGAACAATTTCAGGGATTTTTTCATCAGCCCGGCGCTGCGCGGCCCCATGGTGCAGCTTGTTTCCTGGAACTTTACTTTTGCTTTCCTCAGTTTGTTGTTGAATTTTTTCTTTGGGTTGGCGACGGCAATTTTGTTCAATGATCCCACCTTTCCTTTCAAAAAAATCATCCGCTCCCTCTTGATCATTCCATATACCGTGCCGGCTCTGATCACCATCTTGATCTGGCGCGGCATGTTGAACCCCGAACTCGGGGTGATCTCCCGCACTATGGAAAATTTATTTGGATGGTCTCCGCCGTGGTTCACCGACCAGTTGTGGGCAAAGACTGCCATCCTGCTGGTCAACCTCTGGTTGAGCTATCCTTACTTTATGCTGATCAGCAGCGGTGCGCTTCAATCCATTCCACAGGATATCTATGAAGCCGCCCTGATGGATGGGGCCAGTCCCTGGCAGCAATTCAAGCGGATCACTTTGCCTTTATTGTTGGTGGCGGTTGGACCATTACTAATTGCATCGTTCACTTTTAACTTTAATAATTTCAACCTGATATATCTGTTCAATGCGGGCGGTCCACCCATCCCCGGCACACCCACACCCGCTGGTTACACCGACATCCTGATCAGCTATGTATATAACCTGGCCTTCTCTGGCAGCCGCGGAGTCAATTACGGTTTTGCCGCCGCCATCACGATCATCATCTTCTTCATCGTTGGCACCATGACTCTTTTCCAGTACCGTTATACCCGCATGTGGGAGGAGGTTAGTGAAAATGTCTAGCATATCCAGGTTTCAAAAGTTCCGTGAATCCAAAAGTATCCAGCGCAAATTCAGCATTGGGATCCGCTTGATCTTTGCTGTGTTCTTGATCCTATTCTCAATCTTCCCTGTACTGTGGGTACTCTCCGCTTCTTTAAATCCTACCGGCACACTTGCCACCCAAACACTGATCCCTAAAAACCCAGGGTTTGGAAACTATCTTACTTTATTGAGAATGGATCAATTTCCATTCTGGACATGGTTCTTAAATTCCATCAAGATCGCAACCATCACTTCGGTGCTTTCCCTCGCGATCACAACGCTGGCGGGATATGCATTCTCGCGTTTTCGCTTCCGTGGCCGCCAAACCCTGCTCAAGTCCCTTTTGCTGATCAATGTGTTCCCGGGGCTGTTGGCGCTGGTCGCCACATTCCTGATGATCTCCCAGGTCGGGGATGTGCTTCCCTTCATAGGTCTGGATAATCATTTCAGCCTGATTCTGGTTTATCTGGGGGGAGCCATGGGAATCAATATCTGGCTGATGAAGGGTTTCCTCGACACCATTCCGCGCGACATTGATGAGTCGGCCATGGTGGATGGGGCTTCCGATTGGCAGATATTTACCAAATTGATCCTGCCATTATTGCGACCGATCTTGATCGTCATCGGCATTCTCAATTACATTGGCACCTATGGTGAGTTTGTCCTTGCGCGCGTACTGCTCAGAAGCAACGAGCAGTACACACTGATGGTTGGCTTGCAGATCTTCGCCGGAGCGCAATTTCAACAAAGGTGGGGAATATTTGCGGCTGGCGCATTAATGGGCGCAGTACCGATCATGATCATTTACCTTGCCCTTCAAGACCAAATTGTGGGCGGCCTGACTCAGGGCGCAGTAAAAGGATAAATGAAGATGCTTCTTGCAAAGATACGGTTGTGGCTCACGATCCTGGTTCTTTTGGGAATCGCCGCCGGGTGCAGCCCTGCTTCTACAGGAACAGAACCAGCACCCAGCGCAGAAAGTTCCGCTCCCACGTCAGCTCCGATTTCAGGACCGGCAACTATTCTCAATCCCGGGTTTGAAGAGCAGGATACTGGCTGGATCAGTTCTGGCGCAGAGAATGCAGTTCTCATTGAAGAGAGCGGCTATTCCAGCAGCTTTCGTTTGACTCACAAGGCCTCGGAAACTTTCATCGTGGATACTTCCCAGTCCATATCAGGGCTGGCTAATGATTGGTACACCTTGCGCGCCTGGGTTCGCTCAAGCGGAAAAAATGAAGTCTATCTTGCACTCAAGTGCGGGGAGCAGGAAAAACGAGTTTATGCCCCTGCCACCACGCCGGGCTATCGTTGGATTCAACTGGTGGTCTCGAATCAGGTCACTGACGGACAATGCACGATCAGCCTTCACTCGTTCGGCACTCCTGATAGCTGGGCCAGCTTCGATGACGTTGAATTGGTCCCCAGTCAGGCTGCGCTCTCCATTCTTGGCGCGGATATTTCCAGCTTGAACAAATCTGAAGATAAAGGCGGGATCTATAAATACAGCGATGGGACTCAGGCCGATGCCTTGCAAATCTTAAAAGATAATGGCATGAATTATGCCCGCCTGCGGGTGTGGGTGGATTCCGCTGATGGATTCCATAATAAAGCCGAAATTTTGGCAATGGCTGTAAGACTGAAGAGTCAGGGCATCAAATTGTTGGTGGACTTTCACTATTCGGATGATTGGGCTGACCCGGGCAAACAGAATAAACCCGCCGCCTGGAAGGATTACGACTTCGAGCAGCTCAAGCAGGCAGTTTACGATCACACCTATGATGTTTGCAATAGCCTGGCCGCGCAGGGCACTCCAGCAGATATGGTTCAGGTGGGAAATGAGATCAACGCGGGTCTGCTATGGCCCGACGGAGATTACAACCATTTCGATAACATGGCGGCTCTCTTGAAATCCGGCGTTCAGGCCGTGAAAGACAGTTCCAGTTCAACGCGAGTCATGCTGCATATCGCCGAGGGTGGAGATAATGAAATGGCGCGCTGGTGGTTCGACAACATTACCCGCCGCGATGTCCCCTTCGATGTGATCGGCGTATCCTACTATCCCTTCTGGCATGGCAGCCTGGCTCAATTGCAGGCCAACTTGAACGATCTATCCGTCCGTTATGACAAGGATGTAATGGTGGCTGAGTTTGCCTATGCATTCACGGTCCTTGAAGGTGACTCCCATTCCAACATTGCCAGCAGGAACATGGCCGTCGATGGATATTTATTCACGCCACAAGGTCAGCGTCTTATGATGAGGGATGTCATGTCCATTGTGCGGGCTGTGCAAAACGAGCGCGGCCTGGGCGTTTTTTATTGGGACGCCACTTGGACCGTAGTGGAAGGGAATGGCTGGAACGCCCAGGATTCATTATCAGGAAATTCCTGGGACAACCAGGCCTTATTCGATTTCAACTATCAGGCATTGCCAGCGTTGGCGGAATACCTGAATCCATAACAGGTTAACAATGAACTTTCCTCACTTAATTTACGGCGGCGACTACAACCCTGAACAATGGCCCGAAGACATTTGGATTGAAGACGCGCGCCTCATGCAGGAAGCGGGAGTGAATCTTGTTTCCCTCGGCATCTTCGCATGGTCAAAAATTCAGCCCACTCAAAATGAATTTGACTTTGACTGGCTGGATCGTTTAATGGATCTGCTTCACGCGCATGGAGTCAATGTGAATTTGGCGACGCCCACCGCTTCGCCCCCAGCCTGGCTTGTTCGCGGTTATCCTGACGTTCTTCCTGTCACTGACACAGGCGCGACCCTCTGGCATGGTTCGCGCCGACATTATTGTCCGCATAGTATTTCATATCGCAAACACGCCGCTGAGATCGCCGCCAGACTAGCCGAGCGTTATACAAATCATCCTGCCCTAAAAATGTGGCACGTGGATAATGAATACGCCAGCGGTGTCACTGAATGTTTTTGCGATGCTTCCGCTGCCGCGTTTCGTGAATGGCTGAAACAAAAATATAGCTCGCTCGACAGGTTGAATGAATCCTGGGGCACCACATTCTGGAGCCAGCACTACAGCGATTGGGAGGAAATCCACCCGCCGCGCAAAGCGCCTGCCGCCATTAACCCAAGTCAACAACTGGATTGGGCGCGCTTCAACTCAGACTCGTGGCTCGCCTGCTTCGATGAGCAAAAGGCTATCCTCAATAAATTTTCACCGAACCTTCCTGTCACTACAAATTTCATGGGCTTTCACAAACCCGCTGATTATTGGAAATTCGCATCGCATGAAGATGTAGTTTCCAATGACAACTATCCCGACACATTCGACCCTGAATGGATGGTTCAATCAGGCATGATCTGTGACCTGATGCGCTCACTCGGCGACCGTCATCCGTGGATATTGATGGAGCAATCTCCAACGCATGTCAATTGGCGTCAACGCAACCCAACCAAACGTCCGGGCGTGATGCGCTTGTGCAGTTATCAAGCCATCGCACGCGGCGCGGACGGTGTCATGTTCTTCCAGTGGCGCGCGTCCAAAGCAGGCGCGGAGAAACATCACAGCGGCATGTTGCCTCACGGCGGGACAGACACTCGCGTGTGGCGTGAGGTCAAAGCATTGGGAAATGAATTACCCAAATTGGATTCAGTTCTTGCGAGTCAGGTCAAGGCAGATGTTGCCATTGTATTGGATTGGGAAAACTGGTGGGCGTTGGAACTGGACAGCAAACCATCCAATGATTTGAAATTATTGCCGCAGCTTTATGCGTACTACAAGCCGTTATTTGACTGCAACATCACCGTCGACTTTGCCCATCCTGAATCTGATCTTTCACGCTATAAACTTGTGATCGCGCCGAATTTATATATGGTCAATGACAGTACTGTAAAAAATATCAATCGTTATGTCGAAAACGGCGGCAATCTGGTCATGTCCTTCTTTAGCGGCATTGTGGATCAAAACGAACAGATCCGTTTGGACGGTTACCCCGCTCCATTTCGTGAAATGCTTGGATTGCTCGTCGAAGAATATGCTCCCTATCCCGAAACGCTGACAAATACAATTCGCGCAACGAACGGCAGATCATTCGAATGCATGCTTTGGAGCGATGTCATTCATTTAAAGAATGCGAAGGCAATCGCTTCATATGAACAGGATTACTACGCAGGCAGCGCAGCCATTACACACAACACGTTTGGCAAAGGCAACGCCTTTTATGTCGGCACCGTCCCCGATAAAAACGGCATGGAATGGTTGCTCGAACAGGTTTGCAGGATGGCAGATATACAACCCATCTCAACCAATGCACCCGCGGGTGTCGAACTTCTGCAGCGTGTGAATGGGAACTCATCGTTTATCTTCGCGCTGAATCATTCAAACGAAAAAGTGAATGTCCCCATTGAAAGGCGCGGAAGTGATCTGTTGACAGGCACAGAGATCAATGGCTCGGTTGCTCTTGAGCCATCCGGCGTGGCCGTCATTCAACTGAAATAATCAGAACTAATGAATCTCATTGAACAACTCGTAAACATCTATCGTGAAAAATTTGGATATACGCCCGCGCATCTTGTTCGTTCGCCGGGGCGGGTTAATTTGCTGGGCGAGCATGTGGATTACAACAATGGATTCGTCCTGCCCGCCGCGATTGACCTTGCCACGTATGCTGCCTTCTCGCCGACGAATGCGCGTCATTCCACACTGGTGGCTGTGGACTTCGACCAACAAGCTTCTTTTTCCGCTGAAAGCATTTCGACCAGGACCCAGGCCGATTCTTCCCCCCTGCCTGAGTGGGCATTGTATCCTGCGGGCGTGATGTGGTCTTTGATGCAGGAAAATCTTCCACTTATATATATGAATGCAGTTTTTGCATCTGATGTGCCGCGCGGCTCGGGCTTGAGCTCCTCCGCTTCGGTGGAAATGGCATTTATGATCGCATGGCAAACGCTTGGCGGCTGGACTCTTCCTTCCATGCAGCGCGCGTTGCTTGGGCAAAAGGCCGAGAACAAATATGTGGGCGTCAACTGCGGCATCATGGATCAGTTTGCGTCCGCATGTGGCGTTGAAAATAAATTACTCCTGCTCGATTGCCGTTCACTGGAATGGAAAACCATCCCATTGCCGAAAAATATTTCCATCATCATTGCAGATACAACTGTGCGCCGTAAACTCACATCGGGCGAATACAACAAACGTCGTTCCGCATGTGAAGAAGCGGTGCGATTGTTGCAGCAGGAACTGCCGAGTATCAATTCCCTGCGCGACGTGAGGGTGGAGGATTTCAATCGGCTGGCGAAAAAACTTCCAAGGGGGATAGAAAAGAGAGCGCGTCACGTTGTGGAAGAGATTGGGAGATCGAATCAGGCTGAGGCGTTGTTGGAAGCGGGCGACGTCCACAACTTCGGCAGGTTGATGAATGAATGTCACGCGAGTCTTCGCGATTTGTATGAAGTCTCATGCCCTGAATTGAATACGATGGTGAATATTGCACAATCACTCGAAGGCTGTTATGGCGCACGCCTAACTGGCGCAGGCTTTGGCGGTTGTACAGTTAACCTGGTTGCAAAAGAACAAGCGGGGGATTTTTCTCGAGCACTGGCGAAGGGCTACGAAACTGAAACTGGGCTTTGCCCCAACATCTACATTACTCGTGCGTCCAATGGCGCGGAATTAATCAGGTGATGTGTTTGTTTAGATTCGATGGGTGAGTCAATCAGCCTTGATAGGGGCCGCTTACGCAGTCCAGCCTGTAGCGCGACATTTATGTCGCCCATTTTGCGAGACTGCGAAGCGTCTCGCGTTACCGTGTAGGGTGAGCTGATTAACTGATGTTACGCACTTTACCTAAAAGTTGATGTTGTTGCGAGCCGCGCTCTTGGTTTTCGCGGCGAAGCAATCTCCTAGCCGGCAGGGGGATTGCTTCGGACAAAGAACAAGGGCGTCCTCGCAAAGACATGCCGCTACTGCGTAACATCAGTGAAACAGGACTTTCGCTCAATTTCACCTCCCCTGTGTCACCCTGAGCGACAAGCGAAAGCCCTGTCTAAAAGAATCAAGCTCCATTCGCACTGGAACTTAATTCTTTCTGGGAATATTTCTTACATGCATCTTGTCTATTGGGACAATCAGCCCCGCCGAAACCAAATACTGTGTTCCCTTGAGATTACATCGCCAATGCGATGTGCGGATGGGCGAGGGCGGTGGCAGTGTGCGTGGACATATTGAAACACCTTTCAATGGCAGTGTACCATAAACAGATATGGAACTTGCCAGTCACTAGGGAAATTCTTCTGCTTTTAATTTAAAGGATGGTTTGTGCAGGCGGTTTCATTCCCACTTAATGGAAGTATCTGTATTGAGCTAATGTCTTGTATCCCCATAAAAATACGATGATTGCTGTCACTACCGCCATGACTATAAACGCAATGAATGGGTCGAAATGCGAGCCGTAATTCGGGAACAGAGTCCAGCTGACATTGTCCATGGTGTGGGTCAGGATGGCGGCAAAGACACTCTTTTGTGTGTTGTTATAGATCCAGACGATGAGAATTCGTAATCCAACCGAATAAAGGCTGTGCCATACGATCCATACTGCTGTATTCTGAGCCTGTAAATCCCCAATGATGTGCCATACCTGCCACACCAATCCCAAAACAATGCCCGCTGTTAATGCTCCCCATCGGTTCTGCATGGGGCCGATGGCATATCCCGACCAGCCCAATTCTTCACAGGCAGCGCCGATAAAGAACGCCGCGAAAAAGATTGGCGTCATTAGAAATGGAGTTGTTGGTGAGTCGGGGAGCGGCAGCCCTGCCAGACGCATGATTGCATAAGACAAAACATATATCAAGGGCGCCAATAACAGGGCGGGTAGATACCAAATTCTGTTTTTGATTTTTTTATAATCAAAGGTTTTCTTTAGGAGACCCTTTACACCATTCCATCCATATTGATTGTATAAAAGAATGGAAGCCGCCATCACTGGGATTAGAAACAGGAGCGCACTGATCGGGAGATTGATCGGAATAGGCAGTTTATTCCCCAGCAGGGAACTGATCAACCAGATTGGGATTGAAAGAAGGAAAACCAACAGGATGAATTTCAAGGGTGACTTGCTCGTGGATGTAACCATGTCCATGGTTTTGATTTTCCTTTTCATGAAAGCGAGTTGTTCATCAAGTGATGGTAACGCTGAATTTCTCGATCAGGGATGCGGCTTGGGCTGATCCTCCATACGAACGCATTTTCTCCCCGATTCTTTTTGCGTTCTCCGCGAAAGCCGAATCAGTGAGAACATGCCTGACAGTCTCCCTCAATTCATCCACGTTGACATGTTTCTTTGGCAAAGAATTCTCAACGGGCACAATAGCTCCCGCACCCGCGGCCACAATCCTTCGTGCATTGCTTTCCCGCTCCGAGTAAGTCGGTATGATGACTGAAGGTTTCCCCACATACAGACCAGTCTGGCAGGAGCCGTAACCGCCGTGGTGAATCAACAGGTCACATCTTTCTGCCATCGCCAGCCCGGGCACGTATGGCTCGTAGCGAAAATTGGCCGGCAACGGCAGTAGTTCCTTTGGCAGAGGATGATGACCTGTTGTGAGAATCATCTGCACATCCTCGTTTGCCAAAGCGGAGATACAGGCAGATAAGACAACCTCCGAGTCAAGCAATCCGCTGCTTGAAGAGTAGTGTGGATTTCCAGAGTATACCCAGACCAGAGGTTTATCCTTATCCAGTTCGTTCACCCAGCGCGGCAATTCCGTCCCTTCTTTTTGCCACAGCGCCGGGCCGATATAGGTGACATCTGCTTGTTCGGGCAGCGGATCTGTCTCCGGCATACCCACCACAAGGGTCAGGTCGCCTACGCACAACTCTCCCATTTTTTTAACTGGCGGCAGGCGATAATCCGCAAGAATTTTATTGACGACAGACACGGGCGTGGGTATATCCGACGGCGGGGTCTTCCACCAGATAAACCCATCGCTATCCGGGTGAGCGTTGGATTGAATTACAGTGACAAGCGGCTTTTTGAGTGCGCGCGCGGCAATCACTGCCATTGGATTCCAGAAGTCCACGATAACGTCCGCGTCACAATCTGCCATCATTTGTTTCAAAGCCTCACAATTGGCGCGCACAAAACCTTCGTTCAACATACCCATCATAGCGCCAGCATGATCCATATTCCACACTTCGCTGGTATCGGGCGCTGACTTGGTGGGCAGGGCTGGAATAAGTTTGCCGAGGAAATTGAAGAGATTGCCATAACGCTGTTTATATTTTCCTGAAGCGATGAAGTTGATCAATCCCCTGGAGCTTTGATCCGTTGCAACAAGATCATAAAGCGGATGCTTTGGTAAAAGGTTTTCAAAACCCGCATCGGCGATCAATTGACTGGGCGCCCTGGCTGGGCTGCAAAAAAATATCGTGTGCCCATGCGCTGACAGTTCACGGGCAATCGGCAGGGAACGTGTCAGCAGGCCGAGGTCATTTGTGGGAAGTGTGGTAAAGAGGAATTTTTTCATTGTGAGTGTCCCACAACTTCATAATGGACGACTGTCGGCTCGAACTCGAGCAGAAAGTCTTTGTCTTCCAGATAGTATTTTGCCATTTCCGGATCGTTCCCGGCGAATCCCTTAATCGAATCCATGTCTGTCCAAAACGTCATGGTAATGAAGTGAGTGACTTCCCCTTCCTGACGTTCGAGAACATGCACACTGATGTTGCCCGCTACGGATTGATAATCGGGAATGGCTCGTTGATTCAAAAACTCACGATACGCTTGAGCGTTGCTTGTTTTGACACGTCCATGCCACATTCGTACGATCATAAAATCTCTCCTTTGCTCTTCACGGCATTTATCTTTTCGATTTCATTCCTTTTAAATGCTTTATCGCTTTGTCTTTACAAAACTTTCTGTATTCGTTCGACTCGACTGCATATATGGCCGCTTTTCCGTCTTTATTAAAATGAACGCCCCATCCGTATCTTTTTACGAGCGGCGATGATCTTAAACACGGCTGTCCTTTGCTGAAGAATTTTTCCCTTTCCAGTTTCAGGCCGGCTTTGCTGATTTTATTCTTTTCCGCAAACACGCCAAATATGACATCGTCCGAAGTGTATCGATAAGGGTTGTTGATGAACATTTCATATTGTATGACCGCCGCCATTCTCTCACCGTTCTTCGGTTGCGGCACTTCGGCTTTTTCAACCGGACAATCTTCAGATACCTCAATTATGGTTTCGTAATAATTTGTTGTGCTCATATTTGTTCCATTAACATCAGGCATCCATTTGACTGTAATATCCCTGATCTGACTTGATTCCAAGACGTGTAAACATTTCCTGCGGATTGAAATGTATTTCTTTATGCATGGCCATGACAATCGGTTTGGCTTTCTCGACAGACTCCATGCTCTCCCATTCGACGATGGTTACAACCTTGAATTCACCGTTTCCTGATGATTGTTCCAGCACAAAATCCTGTAGGAAACCGGGGAGCGACCTGAGAAATCTTTGCGTATGGAGCGCCTTTTCAAGAAACTCCTCGCGCGCAGGGGTTGGAAGGATAAACCTGTCCACGCGATAGACTCGTTGTGATTTATTCGAATTCATTTTTTCTCCTGTTGATTTGTTATGACTTGGTCAATTTATGTAAGATGCCGCGCAATTATGATTTGCCACTATTCAGTTACCAATCACCTGCGTATTCGAGATTGTAAGGCTTTGTGATATTTTCCAGTCTCACGCGTCTGAGTTCCACCAATTGGCGGATGTGGAGATTGTCATGCGCGACCCAACAGGCGAACATCTCTCCCGCGCTGATGGTGCGGTACGGAGTTGTATAGGTTTTCTCCCAACCTGGATTCTGTAATCCCTTGAGCCAGGCAAGTGATTTTTCACGTTCGACAAAGAATTTTTCCTGCATCTCAGCGAAGTTCTGCTCGTTATAGTTTCGTTCTATTACCAAATGATCGGAGTCAATCTCATGCCATTTTTCATTTTGGCGGTAAAGAATGAAATCGAGATGTTCTCGAAAATCCTCGCGCTCTACATCGTATAAGTGACACACCACCTCGAGCATCGACCACGACTCCGCACTCGGTTTGAGGCGTGCTGCTTCTGGCGCGACTCCTGCCAATAAAGCGCGGATCATCTTTGTGCTATTTTGAAGTTCCTGATAAAAAGTATTAAATTCCATAAAAGCTCCTTTTTGGCGCAAGTTGTCCAACTGTATGTTTACCTGCCACTCATTTTCTGACTGACACCAGACTTATTCAACAATCTGCTCCAGCCTGGTCTTGAAACCAAGTTGTCTAATCACGGTCATACCATTCTCCTCTCCCCAATGTTCAACGATCTTGCCATCTTTGATACGCACAATGTAGATTCCCGTCAGATTGACCCGCCTGCCGGTGGCGGGTATTCCCCAAAAGTTGCCGGTATGTGTGCCGGTCATTGTGACACGCGCCACCACCTTGTCGCCTTCGGCAATTAAGTCTTCAATGTTGGTGTGATAATCCGGCATCCCAATCAGCGTGGTCTGATGCACGGCCTTCGCGCCCTCGATGCCGGGTGGCATACCGGAAATGATATTGGGCATGAGCACATCGGCGGACACCAATTCAGCAAGGGCGTCGAAATCGCAATTGTTATAGGCTTCCTGATACCTGCGGACGATATTCTTATTTTCTTCGACGGACATGTCTTTTCCTCTTGAAAGCAAAGAGAACCTTTGCTATTTCAAAACTGACGATTCAGGTTTTGTGGATGAAGAGAGTCTAAATCAGCATTGGTGTTTGGAAAAGAACCAGTTATTGATTAAATAATGGTACCGCTTCATATCCCCCAGTAAGAGCAATTGAGGAAGTGGCTAAATGAACGGACTAAAAACATTCACCACGGAGATCACAGAGGCCACAGAGTTTTTTAGAGGGTTTCTCTGTGACCTCTGTGCGCTCTGTGGTTAAATCTTTTGGCAAACCCACAAGATTGGTCATTCCTGCAATTGTGCTGTACCACAACATGAACGCTGCGGCGCTCTTTTTACTTTTACATGGATTGCAACACAGCTTTCAAGCGGCGGACTCCATCCTTTATTTCCAGTGTCTTATATCCGCCATAGCCGATGAGCACTCCCTTGCGCGCCAACGGTTCCATGCAAAAGCCTGAAACAGGCAAAATGCCAAGTCCATGTTCAGCCGCCTTACGCGTCACCGCTCTATCATCCATCCCATCAGGGAGCCAGCCAATGCAGCGCAGACCCGCCTCTGGCGCATCCATTTCCAATGGCAATTCACTGACCGCTTTAAGAAGCGTGGCGCGGCGTTCCGCATAAAGGATTCGCATTCGTCGCAGATGGCGGGCAAAGTGACCTTCGGCAATGAAATCAGCGAGCGCGGCTTGTTCCAGAACAGGAGCGTGCATGTCGAGGTGGCGGCGCACCGTCAGAAATGAATCAACCAACGGCGAGGGAAGAATCAGGTATCCAATCCGCAAAGACGGAAAAAGCACTTTGCTGAATGTGCCGATGTAGATCACACGACCCGCGTCATCCAGCCCTTGCAAAGCCGCCAGCGGACGTGCCGCAAAACGATATTCGCTGTCGTAATCATCTTCAAGAAGATAGGCATCGGCACGTTTTGCCCAATCCAATATTGCCAATCGCCGCGCCAGACTCATCGTGACGCCCAAAGGATATTGATGCGATGGAGTGAGATAGGCCAGCCGTGCTTTGGGAGCGCGTGCGATTCCCTCTTCCACGATCAATCCCTCCCTGTCAATTGGTACTGGGACGATATGAGCCTTCGCCCCGATGAACGCGCCTCGCGCGCCGAAATAGCCTGGGTCCTCCAACCAGACAGGATCGCCAGCGTTGAGCAACATGCGTGATGTCAGATCAAGCGCGCCCTGCGAACCAGATACGATGACAATTTGTTCTGGCGTGCAATGAACCTGACGGGAGACCGTAACATGAGCTGCTATCGCCTCCCGCAACGGACGATACCCAGCCGCATCCTGGTATCCGTAATTTTTTTCGGACATGTACCTGGCTTGTTTGATAACAAGTTGTGACCAAAGTTTGTAGGGGAAGGCATCCAAAGCTGGCGCATCAGGGAGAAGCAGGCGCAGGGTTCTGGTAATTGGCAGTGACACAAATGTGCGGGATAACTCCATTTGCGATTTGGCATGATCTGAAAATATTGATTGAGACGGCTCGATGTGGTTCTGTGGGGTGTCATGATTTTGCGGCGTTAACAGAAGATCGGGCAAAACACGCGCGACAAATGTTCCACTCCCTTCCGAGGACTCGAGATACCCTTCTGCTGTCAATTGCCTGTATGCGTTCAGGATGGTATTGCGCGACACCCCAAGTTCATCTGCCAGCGCGCGGGTGGATGGCAATTTCGTCCCGCCTTTCAATTCCCCAGAAAGGATCGCTGTCCGCAAATGGGTGTAGATTTGCTGGTAGAGCGGAGCATTTAAATCAGGATGAAATAGGTTACCTTTAAATAGGGTCATGGCTTACCTCAGGGTATCAAGTCTGCCAGTTAAATGGATTGGGTGTGTTTCATTTCAGTTGAAACCGTCCCGAAGGTTGGCAAAAACGGCAAAATTTTCTCGGCAAAACCTTCGGGACGTTCTTTCTGCAACTCATTTGAAACGCACCTAAATGAATTTGGATTGGTGAACTGAAAATTATATTGCCAATGCGATTTGGATTTGCTGAATGTGTCCATGCCCGTGCCTGGCGTAGGTCTCGATAAAATGGTCAATGGAAAGTTCGCCCATTTCAGGGTGAATTCCGACTCGCGCAAAATCATCTGGGTTGAGTTGAGTGAACAGCGTTGACCAGCGGGTGTGAAGTCCACGCAGGATGGATAGGGAGGCGGTGACATCTGTTTGTTTCGCGTCGTCAAGTTCCGCCCAGGCTTCCTGTTCCCATGTTTTGAGAGTCGGGCGGTCTTCTGTCAGAATCAATTTCATTCGAGTATAGGCGTGGATGTGCGAATCAGCCAGATGATGAATCGTCTGCGCGATGTTCCAGTCGCCGTCGAGAGTCGGGTGTTCGGGTGGACAAGCCAAATGGAGCTGATCAATTGTCAGATTAAGAATGATGCGTTCCAAGTCGCTGGGGAAATTTTTTATTTTGGTAATGCAATCCTGTCGCTGGGCAGTTGTCAGTGTGGTCATTTTTCCTCTTTATTGCGCTGCAAGTTTTTCGGCAAGATGATGTAAGGCGACGCGCAAGTCATCTGGTTCGCGCACTATGAAGTCGAAAGAAAATTTTGCCAGTTGACGCGCGAGCCAATCCAAGTCGTCGGTGCTTCCGCGCAACAGCACGCCGTCATCAAAAGGCTCCAGCACGCCCAACACATCCATGATTTCTTCTTTGGCGGAGGCGAGGTCTGTTTGCAAAAATATTTCAAACGTCAAACTTCGTGGCACGCTGGCAATCGCTTGCACAACATGTGCCATCGCATCGAATTGTTCAGGCGGCTCGAACGTTGCGTCGGTCAAGTCAACTTGCGACACACGATCCAATCGAAAGGAACGCAGCGCCTTGCGAAGGTTGCACCAACCAACGGCATACCACTTGCCCTGATGATAAGCCAAACCATACGGATCGAAATCGCGCTCGGTCTCATCGCCTGTGCCAGATTGATACAGCAGATGCGTTCGCCGCCGCAATTGAACGGCACGACTCAAAGTCAGGATGACTTCGCTGGATGACGCCAGCGGACTCTTGCGCCAATCGAACGCGACCGCCTCTGCCAACGCCCGAAACTGATTCTGTAACTCAAGCGGGAGTAAACGCTCAAGCTTGGCTCTGGCGCTCTCGATTGCAGGCGTGATTTCCGAGAGACTCAAATGCTCCACTGCCAGAAGTCCAAGCGCAAGGGACAGGGCTTCGGTGTTGGTGAAGATCATCGGCGGCAACTTGCGACCCACGCCCAATTCATACGCGCCATAGCGTCCGCGCTCGGCGATGATCGGGATGCCCAAGTCTTGCAGAATGGTGATGTAGCGCCGCAGCGTGCGGATGTTCACTTCCAGCCGTTGCGCCAACTCCACTCCCGTTAAGCGGCGGTGAGTCTGCAACAATTCCAATACTGCCAGTACGCGTGTAGTGGGGTGATACATGTTTCAAGTATAACTTTTTATTAGGGCGGTTTCTGCCCTGTTTTGGATTTACACTTTGATCAAATCAATTTCAAAACGGAGACGATAACCATGAAAACCTATAAAAACCCCTTTAGCCATATAGACCTGCGTGTTCCAAACATGGAAGCGGCGCTGCCTTTTTATGAAAAACTTTTGCCTGCCCTGGGGTTCACACGCACATTTCATTCACCCCTATGGATGGTCTTTGCCGCAGACGGCGAGTTGCCCAGCGCGGCATATTTTGCAATTACGGAAGACCCTGCTCATTTGCCCAATGCCAATCTCGTTGGCTTTTGGGCAGACAGCCGCGAAGAAGTTGACCAGATCGCGCAATTGGTGCGGGAGGCTGGTGGAAAAATCAATGATGGGCCCAGGTTGTTTCCCATCAGCAAGAGTTACTACGCGGTTTATTTTGAAGACCCCTGCGGCAACAAGTATGAACTTGTCCATCGGCTGGATTAGTTTTTATCGCTTTAAACACGGAGATTAATATGAATACATCACCTGCACAAAGCAATGGCTTGCATGATTTCGATTTCTTTATAGGCAAATGGAAAGTCCAACATCGCCGCCTGAAAGAGCGGCTGGTTGGAAGCGATGATTGGGTTGAATTCGATGGAACATGTGTGACACAGAAACTTCTTGATGGTCAAGCCAACGTGGACGATAACGTACTCAACCTTCCGCAAGGTGGCTACCGCGCAGTTTCGCTTCGATCTTATGATCTGGAAAAGAAGCTTTGGTCTATTTGGTGGTTGGATAGCCGCTCCCCTGGTCATCTTGATCCGCCTGTGGTTGGGAAGTTCGTTGATGGGGTGGGTACATTCTTCGCGGATGATACCCTTGCTGGCCGCCCAATCCGCGTGCGCTTCCTCTGGACGGATACGCAATCACAGTCACCGCACTGGGAGCAGGCATTCTCAGCTGATAACGGAACCACGTGGGAGACGAATTGGCATATGGATTTCACGCACATGGAAGAATGATGACTCATCATACGCACTGGGCGTTAAACTCACACGAGTTTAGGTGGAAACATTATAATGACGATTGCATCACCGCATTTTGCTCTGACCAGCATAACAGGAAACCCAATGTATGCCTGATCGTAATCTTGCTGCCAATCGCCTTCTGGCTGTCACTGAAGAGGAACTTCAGCGCATTGTGCTGGATATTCACGATGGGCCGGTCCAAAACCTTTTTGCAGCTATGAGCCAGTTGACAGTTCTTCGGTCGCAACTGAGCGGGCTTCAACCGCCGCCCGATGAATGTCTCGCGACCATCAACCGTACGATCAGCCTGCTGGAAATTTCACTCGGGGACATTCGCGATTTACTGGGAACCTTCCGCGCACCTGAATTCGTGGGAAGTGAATTGCCTGAAATTATCGAAGATATTGTGATTCAACACGAGTCATTCACATCCAGTTCAGTGACACTTGAGATGAGAAAACCATTCCCGCAGTCTGTATCATTGCAGGTGAAGATCGCGATATGCCGAATCTTGCAGGAGTCTCTCTCGAACATCCGCCGCCATGCGGGTGTGGAAAATGCTTCAGTCACATTAAGAATGGAAAAGAATCATATTATTCTCGAGGTCTCGGATCAGGGACGCGGGTTTGAACCTCCTCCGCTAAATGGACCTTATGCGACAGAAAAACAGGAGCATATCGGCCTGCGCGGAATGCGGGAGCGGGCGGCATTGGTGGGAGGGGAGTTAACCGTGGAGAGCCGCCCCGGTGCGGGAACGCGGGTTCACGTGGAGATCCCAATTCATGAGTAACACGCCGCAGATCCGTATCGTATTGGCTGACGATCATGCCCTGGTGCTGGAAGGTCTGCGCGCCCTCTTGAGTGCTGAGCCTGATTTGACCGTGGTCGCAACTGCTACCGACGGCGAACGACTGCTGGAGGCGATAAAGCGCTTCTCTCCGGACGTTGTGGCAATGGATCTGCAAATGCCATTCATGGATGGGCTGACCTGCCTGCGGCACATACGCACCGAGGAACTGCCCGTACGAGTGCTCATTATCAGCGCTTTTGGAGATGCCCAATCCCTGCGCCTGGCAGTCGAAGGCGGCGCGGACGGCTTTGCCCTCAAAACTGATCCGCCCGAAATGACGCTCGCCGCCATTCGACAGGTGGCGGCAGGTCATCTGGTCTTTCCTGATGCTGTCCGCCGCTGGTTGATGCGCAACTCTGCCCAGGACCCGAACGCACTCACCGAACGTGAAGAGGTTGTTCTGGCGCACATCGCAGAAGGAAAAAGCAACGCCCAGATTGGTGTGGCACTGAACTTGAGTGAAAATACAGTCAAGTTCCATTTAAAGAACCTCTTCTCGAAACTTGGCGTGAACAACCGTACCGAAGCTGCGGCAAAATTCCACCAGCGAAGCAGTCCTGTGGACAAGCGATAACCCACCTAAACGGGTGGCCCTCCCTACTCGTACTAATTTCCACAAACTATCCGCGCAGGCGTTCTCCCGCCCGCGCTTCAATGCTATCCTATCTCCATGTTTAGTGAGAAAGGATGGCATTTACGATTACGCCAACTGCAAACCCAATTGTCATGAACGAAACGCCAAACCGTAACCTTGCCCTCGATCTGGTGCGCGTGACCGAGGCCGCCGCGCTTGCCGCAAGCCATTGGATGGGACGCGGACAAAAAGAAGCCGGCGATGGCGCGGCAGTGGAAGCCATGCGCCTGATCCTTTGCACGGTTGAAATGGATGGCGTGGTTGTCATTGGCGAGGGTGCAAAAGATGAAGCGCCAATGTTGTTCGACGGCGAAAAAATTGGAAACGGCCGCGGTCCCGCAGTGGATGTTGCAGTGGACCCCATCGAAGGAACCGCCTTGCTGGCCTATGGACGACCCGACGCGATCTCAGTCGTTGGCATTGCGCCGCGCGGGACGATGTGGTCGCCGGGGCCGGCATATTATATGAACAAACTTGTGGTTGGACGCGAAGCCCGGTCAGCGCTTCATGCGGGACTTCTAGCTGCTCCTGTTTCTGAGACATTATCAGCAATTGCCGCTGCGCTGGCAAAACCCCTCGGCGACCTGACCATTTTTGTGCTCGATAAGCCGCGTCACCAAAAGCTCATCGCTGACATCCGCGAAGCAGGCGCGCGAGTCCTGTTACGCACCGATGGCGATGTGGCCGGCGCGCTGATGGCCGCCATGCCCAACTCCGGCGTGGATGTGCTGATGGGAATCGGCGGCACGCCCGAAGGTGTCATTGCCGCTTGTGCGGTGCGCGCATTGGGAGGCGCAATGCTTGGCCAGCTCGCCCCGCAAAAAGAGGATGAACGCAAGGCCATTGAATCTGCCGGACTCGATCTTGATGAAGTGTTAACCGAAAATGAACTGGTGCGCAGCGATGATGTTTTCTTCGCCGCCACTGGCATCACCGATGGAGTGCTCATGCCCGGCGTACATTACAGCGGCGAAGGCGCCAGCACAGTGTCCATCGTCATGCGCGGCAAGACCGGGACCATTCGCAAGATTTATGCCGAACACCGGCTGGATAAACTGCGAAGCATCAGCGCGGTTGCGTATTAAGAAAACGGAGTCCAAAGTCTCCTGACTTTGGATTTTCTAGCGATCTATCAAACCAACAAGGAGAAACCCATGTCCGACACAAATGACAATGACAAAGCCTTATTCGATGCCGGGGTAAAGGAATACAGCGCGGCCGGTCGTTACTACTACGATATTGGATATAAGCCAACTGAAACCCAGGTGTTGGCGGCTTTTCGAATTACGCCACAGGAGGGCGTGTCTTTTGAGGAGGCCGCGGCGGCTGTCGCGGCCGAATCCTCTTTTGCCACGTGGACAACTGTCTGGTCCGATTATCTCGTAGATGGCTCACGCTACTCCGCCCGTACGTATGAAATGAAACCCGTGCCCGGTCATCCCGATCAGGTGATGGCCTACATCGCCTATCCGCTCGATCTGTTCGAGGAAGGCTCGATGGGCAACCTGATGTCATCGCTCGTTGGCAACGTGTTCGGTTTCAAACCTTTGCGCGCTTTGCGTCTCGAAGATATTTACTTCCCGCCCGCGTTGCTGAGCACATTCCAGGGCCCGCCGCATGGGATTCAGGTCGAGCGTGACCGTCTGGATAAATATGGCCGTCCTCTGCTCGGCGCGACGATGAAACCCAAGCTTGGTCTCTCCGCCAAAAATTATGGACGCCTCGTCTACGAAGCCCTGCGCGGCGGATTGGATTTCACCAAGGATGATGAGAATATCACCTCCCAGCCCTTTATGCGCTGGCGCGACCGCTGCGAGTTTGTGATGCATGCCGTCAAGCAGGCTGAGGCTGAAACCGGTGAACGCAAGGGGCATTACCTCAACGTCACCGCCGGCGACATGGAGGAGATGTATGCCCGCGCCGAACTGGCGAAGGAACTTGGCTCGCGCATTATCATGGTGGACTATCTCATTGTTGGCTTTACCGCTTTTACATCGCTTTCCAAGTGGTGCCGCCGAAATGGAATGCTGCTTCATGCCCACCGTGCTTTGCACTCGGTTCTGGACCGCCAGCCGAATCACGGCATCAACTGGCGCGTGCTCGCCAAGATGTGCCGCATCGTCGGCGCGGATCATCTGCACAATGGAACCGTCGTTGGCAAACTCGAAGGCGACCGCGCCTCGACCATCGGCATCAACGAAATGATGAGAGAGACCCGCGTTGCCACCGTGGAACAATGTCCCGGTCACCACTTCAACCAGCCCTGGCTTTCCATGCCCGGCATGTTCCCGGTCGCTTCGGGCGGCATCCATGTTTGGAACATGCCGGAACTTGTATCCATTTTTGGCGATGAAGTGATCCTGCAATTTGGCGGCGGGACGGTTGGTCATCCGTGGGGCAGTGCGGCGGGAGCCACTGCCAACCGCGTTGCGCTCGAAGCTGTTGTGCAGGCCCGCAATGAAGGCCGCAACCTGCTGGCCGAAGGGGCAGACATCCTCAAATCTGCGGCGCGTCACAGCGGTGAACTGCGCGCAGCAATGGAAACCTGGAAGGATATTACCTTCGATTATGAGTCCGTGGATGCGCTGGATAAACCGGTGTCCTAAAACGAAACGTCCCGCAGGTTCCATCATTCAAACCTGTCTTTGGAATCAACCTGCGGGACGATGAATAAAGGAGCAACTACATGAAAACAGAAACCTTTTCCTATCTCCCCACCCTTACCAGCGAACAGATCGAGAAACAGATTCAATATTTTTTGAACCAAGGCTGGGTGGTCGGCATTGAACACTCATCCCGGCTGGACCCAAAGCTCGCATTCTGGGATTGGTGGAAATTGCCGCTCTTTAACGTTCGCACAGTGGGTGAGATCATGTCTGAGATCGAAGCCTGCAAGTCAAAGCATGGGAACAGCTACATCCGCATCACCAGTTATGACAATGCGCGCCAGACACAAGTGATGGGCTTCGTTGTACACAGACCTTAATTGTATTCCCGCCAACCCAAAAGAATCTTCGCGCGGGATTCCATTTGATACCGCGCCTTTCATGAACATAAGACTTTAGAGTCTTAAGAAGGTGATCCCATGAACAAACATCGCCCCATCATCCTGGCTATTGTCGGAGACAGCGCCGCTGGAAAAAGCACGCTCACAAACGGCCTGGTGCAAATCCTGGGCGCAGACCGGGTAACAGTGGTCTGCACCGACGACTATCACAAGTACGACCGCCGTGAACGCGCGGAATTGAAGATCACGCCCCTGCATCCAGATTGCAATTATATGGATGTGCTGGAACTCCACCTTGAACGCCTGCATTATGGGCAGCCTTTTCTCAAGCCGGTTTATGAACATTCAAGCGGTTCGCTGATCCGCCCGGAATATGTGCGCCCGCGTGAATTCGTCATCGTGGAAGGGTTGCTCGGATTTCATTCCGCCGTCATGCGCCAGTTCTACGATGTGAAGGTTTTCCTCGATCCGCCGGAAGATTTGAGGACTGCATGGAAGATCAAACGCGATACCAGCAAGCGCGGCTACACGGCTGAACAGGTGCTGGCTGAAATGAAAAAGCGTGAAGAGGATACGCTCAAATACATCCGCCCGCAGCGCGAACATGCGGATATTGTTGTGCGCTTCCACGCAGATGAGGGCGTGAAGCCGGAGAATGCCGGACCAAACCTCAACGTGCAGCTTGTATTGCGCCCGACGATTCCGCACCCGGATTTGAGCTACCTGATTGACGGAACGCATCAACCCTCGACCGATGTCCGGCTCCGGCTTGGACGGGATGGCGGACGCCCGGTGGATTTCCTCGAAATCGCCGGCAATGTGAGCGCTGAGAATGCCATTCGACTCGAAGATGCAATCTGGCAGCACCTGCCTGACCTGCGCCCGGTACGCGAAGATCAGTTCGGCGATTATCAGGACCGCATGGAAGTAAAACACAGCCATCCATTGGCGCTCTCTCAATTGCTGATCACCTATCACTTATTGCGTAAATACAAAAACCTCGCGCAGATGCCGTTTGCGCCGCCGGTGGCTGCGTTGAGCCGCTTGCAGTCAACCCCGTCGTCTGCGGAAAATGAGCAGGCGTAGGCGGGGGCAGAATCAACTTTCAGTGAAATGAATTTTGATTTGGAAGAATCAGCCCCGGGCTGGGGACGATGCGAAGAGTCCGCTTTTATAAGGATTGAGCATGAGCGATGAGTATGACGTCATAGTGATTGGCGCGGGACCGGTGGGTCTGTTTGCCGCATTCTATGCCGGGATGCGCAATCTGCGGACGCTGGTGCTGGAGGCGCTGCCGAAGCCGGGCGGCCAGATCACCGCGCTATATCCTGAAAAATATATTTACGATGTGGGCGGCTTCCCGGCCATCCTGGGGCGCGACCTGGTGACGGAGCTTTATAAACAGAGCAATCAATTCGGCGCGGATTTTAGATTCAATGAGCGTGTGGAATCTTTGGAGATGCTCGAGCCGGGACATTTGCGGCTCGCTACAACAGAAGGGGTATATTTCAGCAAGACTGCGATCATTGCGGCGGGGATCGGCGCTTTTCAACCCAACCGGCTTAACGTAACCGGCGCCGCTGAATTCGAAGGGAAGGGCGTTTCGTATGTGGTGCGCGAACGCGAAAGATTTTTAGGGCGGCGTTTGCTGGTGGTCGGCGGCGGCGATACGGCTGTGGATTGGTCGCTGGAACTTCGTAACTGGGCCAGCGAAGTGACCCTGATCCATCGTTCCGATTATTTTGAGGCGCATCAACGCAGTGTGATTGCGTTGTATGATTCACAGGTGAACGTGCATACACAAAACGAACTGGCGCGTATTTCGGGAAGCGGCAGGGTGGAACAGGCCGTGATCCGTGACAATGTCACTGGCGAGGAACGCACATTGGATGTGGATGATATTCTGGTTTGCATCGGTTTTCGCGCTGACCTCGGGCCGATCAATCAATGGGGACTCGATCTTGAAGGCCGCAAGGTTGCAGTCAACCGCTGGGGGGAGGCATCCATGCCCGGAGTCTATGCGGTTGGCGATATCGCGCATCCCCAGGATGGGGTCAGCATGAATCTGATCGCCTACGGATTTGGTCAGGCCACACTGGCAGTGGGACATGCCAGTCATTTCATTCACCCAAAGGAACGCGTCATGCATGGGCACAGCAGCCAGCGCAAGGGAATGAAATACTCGCCCGTACCCGGCTCCGCGCAGGCTGAAAGTTGATGAGCCGTAGGTTGGATTGCCAATCGTTATCCAAGTTGATACCTTGCAAAATTTGTGCAAGTATTAACGCCAAGACGCGAAGATTCTATTATTATTTCCTTTGCACTCTGCGCCTTTGCGTTAAAAAATACAGAAATAAAACAGGCATAAAGAAGTAAAAGTAACGATGAAGGAGAAACACATGTCGGAGAGACCGCAACGGAATTTATCACTGGAACTGGTCCGCGCTACAGAGGCAGCGGCATTGGTTGCCGCGCGTTACCGTGATCTCGGTAAATGGGACTCTGCGAATTCAGCCGCTGCAACCGCCATGCGGCTTGTATTGCAAACCATAGATATGGACGGTGTGATCGTGGGGGGCGAAGGGGAGAAACATAACACGCCACTTTTATTCCACGGCGAGATGGTCGGCACGGGGCATCCGCCTGCGGTGGATGTGGCGGTTGATCCAATTGAAGGCTCGCCCGCGCGCGCGCTCGGACGCCCCAATACGCTCGCTCTGGCCGCGCTTGCCGAACGTTGGAGCCTGTGGGATCCCGGCCCAAGTGTTTATGTGGAAGAGATCGTGACCGGCTCTGCGGCGCGCGCAGCGATTGATTTGAATCTCAGCCCGGCCGAAAACATGCGCAGGATCGCTGAAGCGTTGCAATGCAAGGTCGGCGACCTGACTGTCTTTGTTTTGGATAAGCCGCGCCACGAGAACCTGATCCGTGAATTGAATGAAACAGGCGCGCACGTCAAGCTGAATTCCGGCGGATTCATCGTCGGCGCGATGCTGGCGGCCATGCCCGGCACAGGCGTGGATGTGATGATGAGCATCGGGCGCGCTTCCGAATCTGTGCTGGCCGCGTGCGCGGTCAAAGCCCTGGATGGAGGATTACAGATCCGCCGCGCGCCGCAAAGCGACGAGGAAATGAATCGCGTACATGCCGCACTGGGAAAACGCGCCGGTCAAATCCTGACCGAGGCGGATGTTTGCAAATCCGAGGATGTTTTTCTCGCTGCGACAGGCATCACAGACGGCGGCCTTCTGCACGGAGTTGAAATCAAACGTGACGGCGTAACGACCGAAAGCCTCGTCATGCGCGCGCGTTCGGGCACGATGCGTTATGTCCGCGCAATTCATCGGCTGGATAAACTCATGCAGTTCAGTCAAATCGATTACACCGGCGGCAATCAGGAAAAGGCAGAAGACCGTGGTTAAACTTGCCCCGTCCATTCTCGCCTCGAACTTTGCCCGCCTCGAATCTCATGTCCGTGAAGCCATCACCGCCGGGGCAGATTGGATTCATATTGACGTGATGGACGGTCACTTCGTCCCCAACATCACCATCGGTCCGCTGATTGTTGAAGCCTTGCGTCCCCTAAGCAAAGAGACTGGCGCATTGCTCGATGTTCATTTAATGATCGAAGAACCGGATCGTTATCTGGAGGATTTTGTACAGGCTGGCGCTGACATTGTTACGGTGCATGTCGAAACCTGTCATCACTTGCATCGGACCATCCAGCGCATCAAGGAATTGGGGGCCAAAGCCGGGGTCACGTTGAACCCATCCACATCGCTCACCACGCTGGAACAAATTCTGCCGGATGTGGACCTTGTGCTGATCATGTCCGTCAACCCCGGGTTTGGCGGGCAGAAATATATTCCATCTTCAACGGTGAAGATCCGCCGCTTGCGTCGGATGCTGGATTCAATCGAATCAAAGGCCTGGCTGGAAGTGGATGGGGGAGTCCATGCGGGGAACGCGGCCGAAGTGGTGCAGGCGGGCGCGGATGTGCTGGTGGCCGGAAGCGCCGTCTTTGGCGGAAAAAATTCAGTCGCTGAAAATGTGTCCGCTTTACGAAAGGCGATTCACTAACGTGAATCACGCCGGTAGCAGCGGACTCTTTCGGAGTTTTGTTTATTCCTGGCTTTTACCTTGTGCCGTCAAGATGCCAAAGCGTGCTCCACGCTTTGAACAATCGCTCCATTAGCAACCAACTGACGCGAAGCCTCGATAAATCCTGACATGGTCCTATCCGCTTCGATAAAAGGGATGTGCTGTCTGAGAAGAGAATAAACGCCCCGAGTACCTTTTCCAAGGGTGGCTTGCGTTCCAATGACCTGCTTGCGGAAATCAATTCCCTGCGCCGCAGACATCAGCTCAATGGCAAGGATTCTCTCCACGTTGCTGAGAATATCCCGCAACTTGAGTCCAGCCGTCACTCCCATGCTGACATGGTCTTCCACGTTCGCCGAAGTTGGAATCGTATCCACACTGGCGGGATGTGAAAGCACTTTGTTTTCGGTCACCAATGCGGCGGCGGTATATTGAAGGATCATGAAGCCTGAATTCAGTCCGCCCTCACGGGTAAGAAATGCCGGGAGCGTATGCGTGTTGGAGCATTCGTCGGTTAGGCGCATGATGCGTCTCTCAGAGATGTTGCCAAGTTCACTCACAGAAAACGCCAGGTAGTCCATCGCAATTGCCAGCGGCTCACCGTGAAAATTTCCGCCCGATAGAACGGAGATTTCCTCAGTGGCATCATCGATAAAGATCAAAGGGTTATCCGTAACGGCATTCAATTCAATTTCAAAGACCCAGCGCGCATACGCGATCGCATCGCGTACAGCGCCATGCACTTGCGGCATACAACGCAATGTATAAGCATCCTGCACATTGAGCGAACCATGCTCGCGCGTAAATTGACTGTCCTTCAACAAACTTCGCAGATTACTTGCACATTCTTTTTGACGTGGAAACGGCCGCAGGTTATGAATGCGCTCGTCAAACGCAAGGTCGGTTCCATTCAACGCTTCGAGGCTTAAACACCCGGCAATGTCGGCGGTTTGACTGTACCGTTCGGCGCGCAAAGTTTCCAGCACGCCCAGCGCCGTCATCACTGAAGTGCCATTTGTCAACGCCAACCCCTCCTTCGCCGCAAGTGTGATCGGTTTTAATCCGGCGCGTTTGAATGCTTCCGCGCCCGAAATTTTTTCACCTTGATATTCCACAATCCCTTCGCCAATGATCGGCAGGCTCATATGCGCGAGCGGAGCGAGGTCGCCGCTTGCGCCAAGTGAGCCCTTCTCAGGGATGATGGGGTGAATCCCCGCATTCAACATGTCAACCAGTAATTGCAGGGTCGAGACGCGAATGCCTGAATGTCCACGCGCAAGAGTGTTGGCGCGGATGAGTATGATCGCGCGCGTCGTTGGAATATCAAATGCATCACCAACTCCAACTGCATGGCTTACGAGGATGTTGCGTTGAAGTTGCTCCACTTGAGCGGGCGGGATAATGCGGTCCTTGAATGCGCCGAAGCCGGTTGTGATGCCATAGGCGATGGTCCCGCGCTCGAGCAGAGTCTGCACCGCATTCGCGGCTCTTGCGACCTTTTGGCCTGCTTCTGCTCCGATCTGCACTTGTGGCGCGTTGGGTTGACCATATGCCACCGCCTGCACCTGATCAAAGGTCAGGCTGGCTCCGTCTAATTGAATTACGCTTGTTTTTGTCATCTAATGCTCCCTTTTCCGTGTTTGATGTTTGTTCAATGAGATTCAACATCAAATTAAACTTTTTCGAAGATCATTCCCTGTATTTGGCAGTGTACCATACAGCATGAGCGCTTTATATTCGTGAATGATCAAACAGCATGGCGGCGATATTGATATTCCATCAATAAACGGAGAGGATACAATTATTCCGGCATGGATTTCTTTCGCAATTAAACCCTGAATCATACGAATCATGAATCATTGCAAAACGAATCACAGGAACTCGAGTCTCATTTGGTGGGAATCGAAAATGTTTAACCTTGCGATTTTTTAAGGTAGATATGTGCTTCATGCTTCAAAAAGGCTGTTCATGCCCATATATGGGGGGGCGGATGATGCTGGTTACTGTGTTTGGCTGAAACGCCTGTTCTATCCTAAAGCATGATTATCAACGACTGCGCGATGTTTCTTTAACGTAGACCAACCTTAAAAAAACAAATCTTTTTAACCTAACGTAGGTCTAGCGCCTGTTATCAATTGAAAGTATCTGCTAGAATGTATTCACGCTGATATAACGGATGTATGCCCCATGCATCCAAATTCCTGTAAGAAACTTTTAAAAATAACATACCATCACTCCACAAGCCGCTATCTAAAGGCGGGTTATTCAATGTACCCTACAATAATTCATACCGAGGAAATTTTATGAACGCAGATCAGGCCTGGCACTCTGTACTCGCACAACTTCAAATGGAAATGCCCCGCGCCTCTTATGATACCTGGGTGCGCGATACGCATCCCATTGCGTACGATAACGGTATGATTACCGTTGGCGTACGCAATGCTTATGCGCGGGACTGGTTGGAAAGCCGTCTTGCGAGTACTGTCAGCCGTTTATTGATAGGGATACTGAACTCGAATGTTTCAGTCAATTTCGTTGTTTCTCAAGCCGACGAGAACGATTCACATACCGACCCGGAGCCTGCCGCCTCGCCAATTGAGATTACCGCCCCCGAGCCAAAACCCCGCCACGTCAACCTCAACCCGCGTTACACCTTTGACACTTATGTGGTCGGCTCTGGAAACCGCCTTGCCCATGCGGCCTGTCAGGCTGTGGCAGAGAAACCAGCCCGAGCCTACAATCCGCTTTTCCTGTATGGCGGCGTAGGACTCGGCAAGACCCATCTATTACATGCCATTGGAAACGCCTGTTACGCCGATGGCTTGAACGTTTTATATGTTTCCTCCGAGGAATTCACGAATGACATGATCAGCGCCATTCGCACCCACACCACGCAAGCCTTCCGTGAAAAATATCGCTCTGCTGATGTCTTGTTGGTGGACGATATTCAATTCATTGCAGGGAAGGAATCCACGCAGGAGGAGTTTTTCCATACATTTAACACCCTGCATGGACAGGACAAGCAGATCATCGTTTCATCAGACCGACCGCCCAAGTCTTTGGTCACACTGGAAGAACGCCTGCGCTCCCGCTTCGAGTGGGGGTTGACTGCCGATATTCAAGCGCCTGACTTTGAAACCCGCCTCGCAATCCTGCGCTCGAAAGCCGAGCGGACAGGCCGTCATATTTCGGATGAGATACTTGAAAGCGTTGCCAAACAAGTGCAGTCCAATATCCGCGAATTGGAAGGCGCGTTGAACCGTATCATTGCCTTTGCAGATTTAAGCGGCTCCGCTCTTACGCCCAGCCTCGTGGAAGTGGCCTTGTCCGATCTTTTGCCGATGCGCGGAGATGTGGAACCTGCCCGTGTGGTAGACCTTGTTGCCCGCAAGTTTAATCTTACAGTCGAAAAACTTTTGGGCCGCGACCGCACTAAAGATGTGGCTCATCCACGCCAGATCGCAATGTATTTGCTGCGCGAAGAAGCCAAGATCTCTTTTCCTCAAATTGGTGAAGTGTTGGGCGGGCGGGATCATTCAACGGTTATGTCTGCCATAGAAAAGATAAAAGAACAGATTAGAAGCGGCGATGGCCGTGTGCAAAAGGATATTGATTTTCTCAGGCATCAATTGTACGATCAGGCCGTTGCGGTATAAAAAGAAAAAAAACAGGAACTTACTATAATTTTGGAAAGCAAAGTCAGCTTCACGTACGAGGCTGACTTTTGTTTTTGCAACCAGTTTGCGGGTCGGAAAGGAAGCGGCGAATTTTATGTCAAAAAATCCTGTGGTATAATCCCGCCGCTTTGAAAAAAAGCACATCTTGCCTGGGACGGGCAATAAGCGTCCTTGAGCGGGTTAGGTTGAAAGATCATATCCCCGCTAAACTCATTCCGTTCCGCGCCAATCGTTGAATTGCGCGTTGGAGAACGGCACAAGTTAAGGAGTATTAAATGGCTGTCATTTCCATGAAAGCCCTGCTTGAGAGCGGCGTCCACTTTGGACATCGCACCAACAAGTGGGATCCCCGTATGAAACCGTACATCTTCACAGAGCGTAACGGTATTCATATCATTGACCTGCAACAGACTGTCAAGTTGTTGAACCAGGGCTATAACACCATTCGTGATACTGTCGCAAATGGCGGTACAATCCTGTTCGTTGGCACCAAACGTCAGGCTCAGGAGACTGTGGCTGAAGAGGCTGCCCGCTGCGGTATGCCGTACGTCACTGAACGTTGGATGGGTGGTATGCTCACAAACTGGGCAACCATGTACAAGCGCATCCAGGAATTGGAACGCCTTGAGAAGCTGCGTGACACTGAAGAGATCAACCGCCTCACCAAGAAGGAAGGTTTGCTCATTCAACGTGACATTACCCGCCTGTCAACCCGCCTGTCAGGTTCACGCATCATGAAGCGCCGCCCCGATATGCTCTTCATCATCGACGTGGGCCGCGAAGAAGCCGCTGTAAAAGAAGCCAACCTGCTCAAGATCCCGATCGTTGCCCTGGTTGATACCAACTGCAATCCCCAGAATGTTGATTATGTGATCCCTTCCAATGATGACGCCATCCGCGCCATTAAATTACTCGTTGCCAAGGTTGCGGATGCTGTGCTTGAAGGCAAGGCGATGCGCAAGGAAGATGAATCTGAACAGGCTGATGAGACCAAGTCTGAGGCCAAGCCCAAGACCCGCGGTCCCCGCAAGCCTGTTGTTGAAACCGACCAGGATGAGAATGAAGATATCCTGCTCGGTGAATCCACTCTGGCGAAGTTGAATGTCAGCCGCAAGGTGGAAGATGCCCCTGTTGCAAGTGAAGAGCCTGCCGCAAAGACCGAAGATCCCGCTGCTGATGCAGCCGCGTAATACGACTAATCAATAAAAAGGTTAAGGATAGTGAAATGGAAATAACAACACAGATGATCAAGGAATTGCGCGCCGCAACCAACGCTCCCATGTTGGACTGCCGCAAAGCCTTGCAGGAAGCCGATGGAGATTATCAAAAGGCTGTTGATTGGCTGCGTGAAAAAGGCATGGCAACAGCCGCCAAGCGCGCGGACCGTGTCGCCTCCAATGGTGTAGTGGAAATGTACTCCCACGGCGGCGGACGCGTTGGCGTGATGGTGGAAGTGAACTGCGAGACGGATTTCGTGGCCCGCGCTGAACAGTTCCGTAACCTGGCGCACGAGATCGCTTTGCAGATCGCGGCCAGCGCCCCCAAATACATCACTGCCGATGAAATTCCCGCAGCCGAACTCGAACATGAAAAAGAGATCGCGCGCGCGCGCGCCATCGAAGAAGGCAAGCCCGAGAACGTGATGACGAAGATCGTCGAAGGCCGTGTCGAGAAATTCAAGGATGAAGTCTGCCTTTTGCGCCAGACCTACATCCGCGATGAATCACTTACAATCGAGAAGCTCATCCTGCAGAATGTTGCAGCCATTGGCGAGAGCGTGATCGTGCGCCGTTTCCAGCGTTGGGAACTGGGTGAAAGCACGAGTTGAGAATTTAGTTTAAAGCCAGCCCTTGGGTTGGCTTTTTTTATAAATGGCATAAAACTAATTTGGAGGCATAAATGGCTGAACTGAAATATAAGCGAATCCTTCTCAAGTTAAGTGGTGAAGCTCTCGGCGGCAAGACAGGCTTTGGCATTGACGTGACCGAGGCAGAAGCCATCGCCAGCCGCATAAAGGAAGTCCGCGAGATGGGGGTGGATGTAGCGGTTGTGATCGGCGCTGGGAATTTATGGCGCGGCAAGCAGGGACTCGAGCGTGGTATGGACCGTTCCACTGCCGATTACATGGGTATGCTTGCCACCGTCATGAATGCCATGGCTTTGATGGATGCGCTTGAACGCCAGGGTGTGTTCACACGGGTTATGTCTGCCATCGAAATGCGCGCCATTGCCGAGCCTTACATCCGCCGCCGCGCGATACGTCACCTCGAAAAGGGACGTGTGGTGGTCTTCGGCGCAGGAACGGGGAATCCGTTCTTCTCCACCGATACAGCCGCCGCTTTGCGTGCAACAGAAATAGATGCGCAGGTTGTCATCAAGGCCACAAAAGTGGATGGCGTGTATGACTCAGACCCAAAGAAGAATCCCGATGCGAAAAAATTCGATCAATTAAGTTATATCGAAGTGCTCAATCGCCGCCTTGAAGTCATGGATAGTACAGCCATCACATTATGCATGGAAAATAATCTTCCCATTTTGGTGCTCAACCTGTGGGATTCGAAAGCCCTGCTGAGCGCGTTGAATGGAGAGCATATCGGTACGTTGGTGACAGCTTAATTTTCAGCAGCATCCTGATAACAACTTACCTTTCCTCTTTCTTCTTCCATAAAAAGACAGAAAGGGGAAAGTTTGTTACCTGAGAGTCTCTCAATTTTTTACATTTTCTATCGCTTATTTGCGCTCCCATAGCACAAATTCTTGTTTTAAGGTATCCTTGTGCGGTAATCATTTTTAGGAGGAAGACAGTGAGCACCGATGAAATTAAAGATCTTTTGAAAGATGCTGAATCCCGTATGCGCGGCGCGATCCAATCCCTTTCGGATGATCTGGCCGGCATTCGGACAGGCCGCGCCAGCCCCGCGCTGGTGGAAAGACTTCCCGTGGAATATTATGGTACGCCGACCCATTTACTACAGCTTGCAACGATCAGCGTTCCCGAACCCCGCTCGCTGATGATCAAACCGTTCGATGCCGCATCCATCAAGGATATTGAAAAGGCGATCCGCGCCTCAAACCTTGGGCTGAATCCCAATTCTGACGGGAAGGCCATCCATTTGAATTTGCCCCCCTTGGACGAGGAACGCCGCCGTGACCTGGTGAAGCAAATGCATCACCGACTTGAAGAAGCCCGCGTTGCGGTGCGAAATATCCGCCGCGACCTGCATAATGACCTCCGTGACTATGAAAAGGAAAAATTGATCACCGAAGACGATCTCAAGCGCGGCGAAGAAGACCTTCAGAAACTGACCGATAAGTTCATTGAAGATATTGGAAAACACGGCTACAACAAAGAAATAGAAATCATGGAAGTGTAGTTACATTTTCTTTCGAGATGCCATGAAAGGCATTCAAAAGAGTAGTTAACACATGGCTGAAACCCCCTCTGCAATTCCTCTTGAAAAAATTCCCCAGCACGTTGCCATGATCATGGATGGTAACGGACGCTGGGCGCTTCAGCGCGGGCTTCCACGTTTGGCGGGGCACAAGGCGGGGACGGAAAACCTGCGCCGCACGATCCGCTCAACTGTGGAGTTTGGCATCAAATACCTGACCATTTATGCCTTTTCCACTGAAAACTGGGGACGTCCGCCTGAGGAAGTAAAAGGGTTGATGTATATTCTTGAAGATGTCATTGACCGGGAACTCAATGAACTGCATAAGGAAGGCGTACAGTTACGTCATATCGGACGCCTTGAAAGGCTTTCACCAACTCTTCAACAGAAGGTACATGAAGCCATAGAGGTTACAAAAAACAACGACCGCTTGATCCTGAACATCGCCTTCAATTATGGCGGTCGAGATGAAATCGTACAGGCCATCCAGCGCATGATGAAAGATGGAGTTCCTCCTGAAAAGGTGACGGATGAATTGGTCAGTCAGTATTTATACACTGCGGGCGTGCCCGACCCTGATCTTATTATCCGCACATCGGGTGAACTGCGGGTGAGCAATTTCCTCATCTGGCAGGCTGCTTATTCCGAGTGGTATATCACGCCAACCTACTGGCCCGATTTTGACAAGGAAGAATATCGTCACGCGTTGGAGTCTTTTGCCCAGCGTGACAGGCGTTATGGGAAAGTATCCTCGGGGGAACTTCAGGAGTCAAATGCGTAGAAGGCTCATTACTACGCTCGCTTTAGCGCTAGTAGGTATGCCTGCCATTCTTGTTGGCGGCATATTTTATTTTTCGCTGATGGCCATTTTCCTTCTTGGCGCAACTTTGGAATACGTGCAATTGTTTCGTGCCGTGAAGTTTGAGCCTCAAAGCCACATCACTACTGGCGGTGTGGCTTTTATCATTCTTGCGCGCATGTTCTTTCCGCAATACGTCATGCCTGTCTTTGCGGCAACCATTCTGGTTGCATTGGCATGGCATCTTATCGCATATGAGCGCGGCCGAGACCAGGCCGCGCTTGATTTTTCCCTCACTGTTGCCGGGCTGGTTTACCTCGGCTGGATCGGCGCATATCTATTGGACATTCGCAACCTGCCCGATGGCGGCTGGTGGTTCATGATTGTATTGCCATCCGTCTGGCTTGCGGATTCTGGCGCATATTCCATTGGCAGGGCGTATGGCAAACACAAGATGGCTCCGCGCCTCAGCCCAAAGAAAAGCTGGGAAGGATATGCCGCCAGTGTATTCACAGGCATGATCGGCGGTGCCTTCCTTGTGTATGCTTATTCCACATTCGGAAATTTTTCAGGGAATATCACCATATTGCAAGGCGCACTGCTTGGATTCATCATGGGCGCGCTTCCGCCATTGGGCGACCTCGGTGAGAGCATGTTCAAGCGGCAATCCGGCATCAAAGATTCAAGCGACATTATTCCCGGTCACGGCGGTTTCTTCGACCGCGTGGACTCGTGGTTATGGGGCGGAGTCATAGGTTATTATTTTCTCGTGTTCTTCATCCTGTAATCTTTGGAGGCTGAAATGGCAGTTCTTGGCGCAACACCTACTCGAAACCTCGCGCTTGAATTGGCGCGTGTCACCGAAGCCGCAGCCATGCTGGCAGGCCGCTATATGGGACGCGGAGATAAAGAAGGGGC
>JACRBH010000177.1 GCA_016234535.1 Chloroflexota bacterium | reverse complement strand
TACCTGCGCGCTATAAATGAGACTGCTGTCTCCATAGGATGAGTAGGCCCAGAAGTCAACCTTCACACCTTTTTCATCTGTTTCTGGAATGTGGAACTTGCAGACATCGGTCTGGTCGCAATCGAATGCCTGACCGTTATACGTCCCCTCGATGCGGATGATCTTTTCATCCTGTATCGGTTCCTGCCCCGTGATAACGAGTGTTGGGGTGGACTCGCATATATTTGTGGATGAGCTTAGTACCGGCTGGCAGTCTTCCAAAGAGATCCACGCGCTGGCGGGTGCGAGCTGCAAGGGGATTTCTTTGGTGGCGGGCCAGCTATCTATGGGGAAGGTGTAGTACCCATCGCATAGTTTCGTTTCTTTGTAAATGCACGGCGGCTGCGATATCCATTTATCGTAAACTGCCTGTTCGCAATCCCTATATACATCTCCGGCAAGCGGGGGACCTTCGTGGTCTGTGACGACAGAGCAAACAATTCTTGAACCCTTCCAGGTGGCCAGATACCACTCGAAGGCGGTATAGTCTACAGTGACGATGGCGAAGCGGTCCGGGCCAGGTGGGGGATTGGCAGCAAAAGCAGGCTGACGGTCAGTTTGAAGCGGAGGTGGAACAGGCGCGAAGGCTGTCCCTGAAAGGGCGATCAAAATAGCGATGAGACCGAGCAGCCAGCGGCGTGTCATGGGGTCAAAAAATCCGCTTACATTATAAGCGGACTTATTGATAACATCAATTAGCAATTATAAATGGATTGAAATTGTCATGTTTCCCGGGGGACTTGGGGAACATTTATTTCTTTTTCGAGCTGGACGATTGTTCGGCCTGTAAAGAGTCCAGGGTTTCAGCGTCTCGTTTGAGATTGGAATTTCGCAGATACAAACTAAATACATAAATGCCCATCACAACGAAGGCGAATACATAGCCTGCGATCATATAACCTGATGTATCGGGAATGGCTTCCATTATGTTCTCCTTTTTGTTACATCGAAACTTTGAGCTTCAGTTGCTCAACCTTGTCTTCCAAACTGCCGAGGCGGATGCGATGCCACATCAGGTCAATGAAGATGACAGTGAAGGCAAAAAGACTGAAGAAGAATGCGACTTTCATATCGCTGGTCATGCTAAAGCCGCCCTGTGCCGCGGCGCTCTGGCTGCCAATGACAACCGGGTGGATGGTACGGAAGAGGCGAATCACCATGAAGGTGATCGGCGCGCTGATGCCGCCCAGGAGTGTGTAGACTGCGCCAAAACGCGCGCGTTTTTCGGGGTCTTCAATTCCCTGGCGGAGCATGAAATAAGCAATGTAGATCAATTCGGTGATGGCGGCGGTCGTGAGGCGCGGATCCCACGTCCACCAGGTGTTCCAGGCGGGACGCGCCCAAATGGAGCCGAGTACGATGGTGATGAAGAAGAAGACCGTGCTTACTTCAACGGCGGCGACTTCGAAGCGGTCCCAGCGCGCATTTTTGGTAATCAGGTATGTGACGCCGGCTACAGCCGCAATGACGAAGCCAAGCAGGCCGACCCAGGCTGTGCCGATGTGAAAGTAGAAAACGCGCTGGACCTGTCCCATGACGGCTTCGGTCGGTGCAAACACGAGCGCAAGATACGCGGCGACTGCCAGTACGATGATGGATACAATGTCGAGAACTTTAAGGATGAAAGGTTTGGGTTGCATAAGATACTCCTATAAAATTTACGTTTTTATGTCATTGCGAGGAGGGTGTTCTTCCCGGCGATAATCTCCCGCAATGTTGGGGATTGCTTCGGGCTGACGCCCTCGCAATGACATAATTTATTCTTCAACTACGAAATCAAAAACCATGAACGCAATGGCGATGAAAATGACATCGTACACGATCAGCAGGTTTAGCGGCGCGAGAACTTCTGAAAATTCCGCGCCGGCCAGTAAACCGCTGCTGGCCTTGACCGATGCCAGTAAAACAGGCATTGCCACTGGGAACAATAAGATGGGCAGCAATACTTCGCGTGTGCGTGTTTGCGCCGACATGGTGGAGAGCAGGGTGCCAACGGCGGCATAACCGATGGAGCCAAGCAGGATCACGCCGAGCAGGTCAAGCCGAAAAAGGTTTACGTTATACAGCATACTGTAAACGGGCAGGACGACCGCTTCCACGATGAGCATGAAAATCAGGTTGCTGATGGCCTTGCCAAAATAAATGACGGAGCGGTCCACTGGGGCGAGCAGGAGACCATCCATACAGCCGCGGTCCTTTTCGACAGACATGGAACGGTTGAGTCCGAGTGTGCCGGCGAATGCGAAGGTCGCCCATAGAACGCCTGAAGTAACCGATTGCCTTACTTTTACATCCAGTTCCAGCGCGAAATTGAATATGATGATGACCAGAAGCGAAAAAACCAACATTGCCGAAATTAATTCAAAGGAACGAAATTCAGCGGAAAGGTCTTTTTGTATGATCGCCAATGTGGCTTTTATAAAAGATGGACGATGAATGATGGACGATGAACGGCCCACTGTCTGAGGTCTGTTGTCTGCGATCTCGGGTTTTATATCCATCATCAGTCCGCCAGTGCCTGTTTGTAGAAGGAAAGTAGATTGGTTTCCTTCAATTGTTTCTGCGTCGTGGATGCGGCGATCACTCCGCGCGAGAGAATGTCGAAGCGTGTGGCCAGTTCTTCGGCGCGGACCAGATCGTGCGAGGTCATGACAACGGTGCGGCCTTCCGCGGCGACAGTGCGGAGCACATCATCCAGCATTTCGGAGGCATCCTGGTCGAGGCCGGTATAAGGCTCATCGAATAACATCACTTCCGGGTCGTGGATCACCGCGCGCCCAATGGCGAGTCGCTGCTGCATTCCGCGCGAGAAGGTGCGCACGAGGTCCTTGCGGCGATTTTCCAACCCGACCATTTCCAACACCTCGGTGATGCGTTCCTCAATTTTTCCAATGCCATACATGCGGCCATAGAAGCGCATGTTTTCTTCCGCAGTCAGGTCTGGATACAACAAAGGCATGTGTGAGACAACGCCCAACTTGGCGCGGACTTGCGCCGCCTGATTGGGGAGTTGATAACCAGCTACATTTACAGCGCCCAAAGATGGGCGTGATAGTGTGGCAAGGATGCGCAGGAAGGTGGTCTTGCCCGCGCCGTTGGGGCCGAGCAAGGCCACAAACTCACCGGGCTCAACAGAAAAATCCAGGCCGCGCAGAATGGTTTTCAGCCCAAAGCGTTTGACGAGCTTTTTGACTTCGATCATGAAACGTTGGTAATTAGTAATTGGTAATTTACCAATTACTAATTACCCTCTCCTCTTCAACGCGCTCTTCAATTCATCGCGCCGTTTTTGATAGGCTTCATCCGAGAGCTTGCCAGCGCGGTGCAGATCATCCAGCGCAATGATGGCATCCATGAGAGATTCGGCATCGTCGAAATCGTTTTCTTCCTGATCCGATTCTTCCACGACGGGTTTGGGTCCGCGCAGGAATAACCAGACGCCGGCGAGGACGAGCACCAAACCAAGCGCACCGACACCGATCAGCAGGGTCTTGTTTTGCAGGACGTTGGGATTCACAGCCACCGATGTTGGCTTGCCCGTGACCGTGAACTTAACGCTCTCATCCTTATCCAATCCGCCGGAGGAATAAACATGATAGTTCGTATTGTTCTGGGGTTGAATGCCTTCATCCTTCAGTGTGTCGCCCTGCGCTTCCATGCCTTCGGGCAGGAATAATTTGACTTCGCCAATGGGCAGGAGCGCAGTTTGAGAGAGGGTCATTTCATCTGTCTTGGGGATGGATGCGAAAGCGATCAAGCCATAGGATGAAGTGCTGGGCGGCATGGCAAAGCCATCGGCTGTTTGAATAAATGCCGCAGTATCCTGTGTGGCCTGAAAACCCATCGGCTCCGCGCCTTCCGGGAAGGCAATGAAGGGAATGTCCATGGCGCTTGTCATCTTCACAGTGACAGTTTTATCAGTGATGTTTGCGACTGTATAAATTGAGAAGACCTGGGCCGAACCTTCAATGGCAAAGTCAAAGTACATTTGTAGTGAGACGATCTGCAGCGTGGTGTAATCTGTTGAGCCTTCGAATATGGTAATGGGCGGGATGACCAGGTTTGTCTCGCCTGCCTTCACAATGGTAAAACCAGACTGATAGACCGAACCATTCACTTCCACATCCGCAACGAAAATGCGGTTCTCAGGGACTTCAACATTCTTGAAGATGAATGTCCCATCGGCATTGGCAGTTGCTTCCAATGCGGCAATTTCCGCCGGGCCTGTATTTGGATCACTGCCGTGTTCCATGGCGCGCAATGTAACTTTTATATCGGATGGAAGCGGCTTGCCAGTTTGGTTATCAATCGAACCGCTGACCGTGCCCATTCCCTCAGCCAGAGTCGGCTCGGCCGTGGCTGTAACCTCGGCGGCGGCTTGCGGTGTGCCTGATATCTGTGTGCCATCAGCAGGTGTGACTGCAACCTCAGTACCCGCTTCCGGCGTGACCGCGACTTGAGTTCCATCTGCGGGTGTGACTGCAACCTCAGTGCCCGCTTCCGGCGTGACTGCGGCCTGCGTGCCATCAACTGGCGTTGTCTGAGCGGACGGAGTCACTGCCTCAGTGCTGACGGGAGTCTGGGTGGCGGCAACAGCTACCGGCGCGGATGAAGAAGCGAATGTCAAAGTCCGCAGATATATTGCAACAGATGCGGCTTCCTCATCCGAAAAATTCTTTCCAAAAGCTGGGATGTCGCCATTGCCTTCCTTCATAAGTTGAATAAGATCATTCTCGGAAAGTTCGGCCATCATTTCCAGATTGCTGAATGTTTTTTCGCAATCGGCGCAGTTGCTTTCAAGAAGGGATTTACCCGCTTCGATCTGTTCAGGTTTTGTGTGCAGGGTGAGCGCGTAGAAAACCACATCCCAGCGTTCCTGATCGTTTAAGCTTGCAAAGGGCGGCATGAAGCGGTCCAGGTTGCCCTGTGTAACTTGAATGTACCAGGCGGAGGGCAAAGCCTTTTGCGCGATATTGGGCAGGCCGATTGCGGCGACTGTCACCGGTAATTGCAGACCTTGCGGACCATCGCCGAGACCTGTGGTGCCGTGACAGGCTTCACACTTCTCTGCATAGATCGCCGCGCCGTTTTCAATGTCGGGTGTGTTTGGGGGGAACAGCGGGCCCATGGTTGGCGCCGGAGCCGGGGGGACATAATTCGGCGGGGGAGTCACATCCTCTGCCAGGGTGAAGTTACACGCGGCAAGCAGAATTGCGATGGTGAGTACAAGCATTACATGACGTAGTTTCATTTATTTCCTCGATGAGCGTTAAACGTAAAACGTTAAACGAATAAATTTTTTTACAGGGATTTCCCGCAGGATGGGCAGAATTTATCTGTGACGAGTACCGGCTTGCCGCACTTCGGGCAAAAGCCGGCAGACTTGCTCTTGTGCTCTTTGCGGCGGGATGCGATCATGGATTCGAGATCGTCATCATCGAGCGGCTCGATTGTAGCCGATGAATCCGCGCGGACTGCGGCGGCAGCCTGTTCGATGCGCGATTCCACATTGCTCTCCGAAATGAAAACAGATGTGAGGCCATCGAGCTTGCGTAAAACGTCCGCGCCTTTTTGCAGGAGCAGGGCGCGTTGGGCGGGATAATCCTCTTTGGGAATCTTGCCGAGGTTATGATCGAAATCCAGTTCCTGCAGCGAGTTGATCACACGATCCCGTTCCGCTTTCAAGGCCGAGACTTCGATGGTTTCATTCACACGTCCGCGGCGTGAACGTTCGGTGAACGGCGCATATAAAAAGAGGCCGATGAGTACGACCACGGCGAGTATAAGAAGGATAGAACCTAATTCCATATTTGATTTTCCCTATTCAATGCTTTGAATCATGGAATGGATATCATCCACTGAGGCGAAGGGGCCGATCTGTATTTTTTGCAGGATTCCATCGCGGTCAATGATGTAAGTTTCAGGCACGCCCATCTGGCGGTTTAAAATACTGGAGATGTTGGACTTCAAATCCGGCGCGTTGGGGAAGCTGATGTTGAACTTCGTGAGATATTCATCCGCGCCTGCGGGCGTGTCCACATAATCCACGCCCACAAAGACCACGTCACTGCCGTCTTTGTAGGAAAGCCAGGCTTCCTGCAAGTCGGGCGCTTCCTGTTCGCAGGGTTTGCACCACGAAGCCCAGATATTGATCAGAACGATCTTGCCTTTCAAATCGGAGAGCTTCATTTCCTTCTGGCCGTTGTATTCATAGCCTTCATAAAAAACGAGATCGAAATCAGGGACGGGTTTTCCAACGACTGCCATGGGGTTTTGAGCGCGTCTTAACCCAAAAGCGACCAGTGCCAGCAGACCCACGATGAATACCCATACGACGACCTGCGTCGCAATGGGTACTCCGCGTTTGGTGTTTGTTGTTTCTTCTTCAGTCATAACATTCTCCATGATAAAAGTGTAAAGACCTGGCAGGTTTACTAAAACCTGCCAGGTCTGGATGAGCTATTTTTGTTTCTTCAATTCTTCTTCGAGACGCGCCACATATTCGTCTTTTGGAGAAGAGGCATCGGTCCCTGCCGCGCCCGAGCCTGCCGCAACAGCCTTGGGAGTTGTCCACTCTTTGAGAGAGCGGAAGAGGATGATCGCGCCTGCAAGGATGATGATGGCCGGCAGGATGTAAATGAGCCAGTTGAACGTTGTGGTTACCGGAGGCGCGGCAAGAACTCTATCGCCGAACTGATCCACAAAATATTGCAGGATCTCATCTTCGGTTTTCCCCTCCGCCAGCATTCCGCGGATCTGTTCACGCCAATCGCGGCACGCATCTGTCGGGCAGACATCGAGCGGTGTGTTCTGGCAGACGGGACAATACAGTTGATGCGCGACCGCATTCACCTCGTCATCGGTCACGATGTTATCCTGCGCAAGGGCAGCGCTTGTGAACAGAATAGTTAGAAAAAAAATAAAAGCGAGTGTGTATAAAAATTTTTTCATGGGTAACTCCGGGAAGTCGAAAATTGCAGGTTGGAAAGTCGCAGGCGAAAACCATCGACCTGTCAACTTTCCAACCTGCAACCGTTTATTAATCCGCTGCGCTGGGCTGGCTTGCGTGACGGGTAACGCCGCGCCGCGAGGTTTCCTCAGCCGGGTCTCGATCAGGCCATGCGGCAAAGATGACCCCAAGCAGGAAGAGCATACTACCGATCCATAACCAGTTGACCAGGGGGTTGACATATATCTTGAATGTCGCACCCATGGCTGTTGTCGGCTGCCAGTCCACAAGGATGATATATAAGTCGTCTCTGAATGTGGAACGATTTCCGGGGATGGTCATGTTTTGCTGGGAGTCGAAGTAAAAGTCAATACGCGGGGTAAGTTCACCGAGATAGATGCCGTTTTCATAAACATCAACCACGGCGCGGGTAAAGTTCACACCCTTACCCTGATCATCCCAGGAAGCGAGCTCGCGGTATTTAACTGTATATTCTGCGATATTTAATGATTCGCCTTGAGCCAGCTCGCCTTGTGTGGACGATTGGAAGACCTCGATGCCGAGAATGCCAATCGCCATCAACATCATGCTGATGTGGATGATGTATCCTCCATAACGGCGGCGGTTGCGTCCCATCAGACGGGTAAGTGAAGTGAAGAAATTTTCGTTTTGCGCTCTTTGTCTTGCGCGGGTGCCGCGCCAAAATTCCTGCGCGGTGACGAGCAGAACCAGCGCGATCAGGAAGAAACCTATCAGCGCGATGATATTTTGTGTGTAGGTGGCGAACAGGATCACGGTCACAACCAGAGCGATCAGCGCCGACTTCCACATTGCGCGGCCGAGTGTCTTCAAGGTGGAGTGTCCCCATGCCGAAAGCGGAGCTACTCCCATCAAGAACATCAACGCCGCGAAGATCGGGGCGGTGGCGCGCTCATAGAATGGCGGGCCGACGGTCACTTTTTGGCCGGTGAACAATTCAGAGACGAGCGGGAACATCACTCCCCAGAAACAGATCACGAGCACGCTCATGAAGAGCAGGTTATTGAGCAGGAACAATGCCTCGCGCGAAAGCATGGATTTCATCTCTGTCTCGCCATGCAGTGTGGGCCAGCGATAGATCACCAGCGCAATGGATGTTATAAATGTGCTGGATACAAAAATCATAAAGGCCGGGCCGATCGGGCTGTTCGCAAAGGCATGGACAGATGAAAGCACGCCGGAGCGCGTCAGGAATGTGCCGAAGATGACCAGCGCATAGGTCAGAATGACGAGGATCATGTTCCAGTGTTTGAGCAGGCCGCGTTTTTCCTGGATCATGACGGAATGTAGAAATGCCGTGCCTGTCAGCCACGGCATGAAGGCCGCGATCTCGACCGGGTCCCAGCCCCAGTAACCGCCCCAGCCTAATACGTCATAAGCCCAGCGTCCGCCAAGCACGAGACCGAATGAAAGGAAGAGCCAGGCCCACAAAGACCAGCGGCGAGTCAGGCGGATCCAGCGGTCGTCAGTGCGGCCGGTGATGAGCGCGGCCATGGCAAAGGCGTACGGGATCACGAAAGAGACGAAGCCAAGATAAAGCATGGGCGGATGAATGACCATGCCCGGGTGGCGCAAGAGCGGATTCAATCCATTCCCATCCTGCGGCGTAAAGACAGTCGCAAGCGCGGGTTGGAACATGTGCGGCTCCACGTTTCCATTTACCAGCCAGAACCTTGTGAATGGATTCTCGTAGAAGATCACCATGCCGAGGAAGAATAACAATGTGACCGAGCAGATCGCGATCACCCAGGGCAGAAATTCAAAATCGCGTTCCCATTTGCGGAGTGTGACTGCGGAAGTGAAGGCTGCCAGCAGCCACGACCAAAACAGGAGCGAGCCGGCTTGTCCGCCCCACCAGGCTGTGACCTTGAGGTAGGTGGGCATGCTGCGGCTGGTCACTTCGTAAACGAAGGAGACTTCAAAGTGATTATTGACCAGTAAATAGATCAATGTGGCGGCCGAGATGCTGATGAGGGGAAAGGTGAGCAACATACCGCGCCGCGCGCTTTCCACCATGGAGGTGGATTTTCTTGTTGCGCCATAAACCGCAGTGATCAGGCTGTATAACGCAACAAGAAAACTTACCAGGGCTATTCCATATCCAAATTCTGGGAGCATAATATTTCCTTGTCTTTATTACTCACCTTACGCAAAAAAGTTGGATTGCGGACTTTAGTCCGCGTTTTCGGCAAGAAGCGGACTAAAGTCCGCAGTCCAAACAAAAAAACAGGCTTCTTGAAGAAAACTGCGTAAGGTGAGTTAATGAAACGCTAAAGTTGATTCTTAGACGTAGAAAGAAAACCTGACGAGCTAAATCCCGTCAGGCTGTCATTCTAATTGTTGGCTTCTGCTTGATCAGGCACTGCTTCCTGGTATTTGGTTGGACATTTGAGCAGAAGTTCGTCAGCGTAGAAAATTCCGTCACTGCCAAGTTTGCCAGTCATGATGGCCTGGGCCTCTCCGCGGAGCAGGTCCGGTTTGGGACCGATGTAGACAACTGAGATATGCTGGCGCGTGGGGTCATTGACCGCTTCCGCAAGGACTTTTGCCAGCCCGCCCTGCGCTTCGATCTGGTTATTGTCACCGGAGACATGCGCCACATCAAAGGTGAGTTCGAGCGTGGCTGAGTCGTATTTGACCGTGTCGCCTATTACCGCGCCGGAGAGGCGCGCGCTTTGACCAACGGCAACATCGCCTTTGGCTATGATTTCGTCGACGGTCATGAAATATTCGGCGCTTGCCTTCGTGGACGAGACGATGAGATAGACCACCGCCGCCAGGATAAGCAGACCGCCGAGAATGAATTTAGTACGTTGCATTGTTCCTCCAATAAGAATCCATGCGGGCGTCAATGCCTGCAAGTAATATTAAATCGTAGGTTCATTGTACATGCCGACATTAAATCACGCTGAGATTTGGGGGCGGATGAATGTTACAAAAACAAGCCAATTTTGTAATGATTGCATGTACATATTTTCATTTGGTGATATAGTGGGCAGGTTCTTAAAAGGAGGTTCATCAAATGCGACTAAAGACCACAATATTTTTTCTGTTATTAGGGTTGATCGCTGCCCCGCTGCAATCCGCTTTCGCCGCCCCGCCCGCAGACGTGACGAACGATAAAGTCACTTTTTCGTTTCCTGAAACGGCCACATTCTCAGCCACATTGACCGCCAATGCGAGCATTACCGCGGTTGTGCTGGAATATGGCAACGAACAACAGACCTGCGGCGAGGTGATCGCCAAGGCATTTCCTCAATTCGCGCCGGGGAAAAACGTTGACGTTGAATGGATATGGGATATGCGCCAGAGCGGATCGCTTCCGCCGGGTTCTTCCCTGTGGTGGCGCTGGCGATACACCGACGAGACAGGTAAGGAGTATCTCAGCGATACAAAGACAGCCACATGGCTGGACGATGACCATAAATGGCAAACGATCAGCAGCGAATTTTTGCGGCTGCACTGGTACGATGGCAGCAAGGCATTTGCGCAAGACCTGTTGAATGCCGGCGAACTGGGACTATCCCGTAATGCAAAACAGGCCGGCCTTGCGCCGGAAGCGCCCATTGATATCTACATTTATTCCAGCTATCAGGATTTGCAGGATTCGATTTTATATGAACCCTCATGGACGGGTGGCTCGGCTTATGCCGAACATAACATCGTCATCGTCGGTCTCGCGCAGGACAACGCTGAATATGACCGCAGCGTGGTCATCCACGAATTGACGCATGTGCTTATCGGCCACTTTACATTTTCATGTTTGAATGACCTGCCATCCTGGCTGGTGGAGGGGCTTGCCGTTTACAGCGAAGGCGAATTGGATTCCAATTCGCAAGTCCAATTCGACCAGGCCATTCAAGACAACGAGTTGATATCTGTCCGCGCTTTGAGCAGCGGCTTTTCTGAAGAATATGGAAAAGCGACATTGTCCTACAGCGAATCGTTCAGCCTCGTTAAATTTCTGATCGAGACCCATGGTCAGGATAAAATGACGCAATTGCTCGGCACACTGCGTGATGGAAGCGCCATCGAACCCGCCCTGCTCGATACTTATGGATTTGACCTGGATGGACTCGAAGACGGATGGCGGCAGGCGGTCGGAGCCGCGCCTCGGGCTGTTTCTGCCCAACCGACAGCACAGCCCACCCCGACATTTGTCCCAACCATCGTGCCGGTCTCGGGTGCGCCGATTGCGGTGACTCCAACCCCATACGCGATCCCAACTTCAACAATCAACGATAATGGATCGACGCCCGGCCTGGCCGGCCCGCCGATCTGGCTGACAGTGTCATTACTTTGTTTTTGCTGTATGCTCATGTTGATTATCGGCGTTTTCGTATTGGGCTTCGTTGTTCGTTCGCAGAATCACAAGGCGAGGAAAAATGATCAAGCGTAACAACCTGTTGACAAGTTTGTTTTTCGGGTTCCTTATCTCGATATTCATTACCGCCAGCGCGAGTCCTGCCCCGGCGTGGCAAAATGATATTCCGCTGGAACAGGCCCTCGTTTTGGCCGGAGGCGAGACAACCAATCCGCGTGAATATGACCCGGCCACCACGCACGGTTCCGGCGATAAACTCGCCTACAGCGGACTCGTCTCCTTCGACCCGAATTTGAACATCACACCTGACCTTGCCGAAACATGGGATGTGAGCAGCGACGGCACAGTCTACACTTTTCATTTGCGCGCAAACGCAAAATTCCATGATGGACGCGCAGTGACCGCGCAGGATTTTGCCTATTCGTGGGAGCGCGCCGCCAGCCCGGCAATGGCTTCGGATACGGTGCTGACATATCTCAGCGACATTGTCGGCGTGAAGGAAATGGTTGCGGGACAGGCTGACCACATCAGTGGTTTGACTGTTGTCGACGACCATACATTGCAAGTGACGATTGATGCGCCCAAACCATATTTCGTTTTGAAACTTACCTATCCCACCGCGTTTGTTGTGGATCGAAATAACGTGGAGCAAAACGGCGAATGGTATCGCCAGCCGAACGGCACCGGCCCATACAAACTCATCGAGTGGACAAGTTTCGAGCATATCGTATATCAGGCCAATCAGGATTTTTATCTTGGCATGCCATCCATTCCGTATGTAGTTGTAAATTTGTATGCCGGCGATCCACAGAGGCTGTATGAAACCGGCGAAGTGGATATCACAGGCGTATACTCCATCGAACGCTTTCTGGACCCGGCCGAGCCGCTGCATAATGAACTCATCAGCGGTGTTGGCCTTTGCACTGGTTACGTGGTGTTCGATACCACACGTCCGCCGTTCGATGACGTCAATGTACGCAAGGCATTCAGCATGGCATTCAACCGCCAGCAATATATCGATGTTGTCATGAGCGGCCATGCCCTGCCGGCCGTTGGGTTGTACCCGCCTGGCTTGCCCGGCTTTAGTTATGAATTACAGGGATTGCCCTATGACCCCGCACAGGCGCGTGATTTGCTCAAGCAATCCAAATACGGCGGCGCGGAAGGTTTGCCCCCCATCGTTTATACCGACGCCGGTATTGGCAGCAGCGTCGGCGCGGATGTATCGGCCATGGCTGAAATGTGGCAGAAGAATCTTGGCGTGACCATCACTGTCGAAAACATCGAACCTAATTTCTTTTCCGAGCTGATGTATTCTGGCAGACACGGGCAGTTATTAAGCAGCGGCTGGTGCGCCGATTACCCCGACCCCGAAAATTTTGCGGATGTGCTTTTCCATACCGGCTCGATACAAAATGTCGGCGAATATTCCAACCCTGCGCTCGATGCCATTCTCGAACAGGCGCGCGTCGAACAGGATGTTACAAAACGCATTGCCTACTATCAACAGGCTGAGAAAATGATCGTGGACGATGCCGCCGTGCTTTTCACCACGCACTCGTTATCGTATCAACTCGTCAAACCATATATCAAAGGATACGTTTTTACCCCGTTCGATATTCCAATTGAAAGATATATGTGGCTGGATGGGAAATAAGTCATGTCGTTGCGAGGAGGGTTTCAACCCGACGAAGCAATCTCATTTTATATGGAGGTTGCTTCGGGCGAAGAACAGGAACGCCCTCGCAACGACATCATTACCTAGCCTCGACAAAAAACTCCACCGCATCGATTGCCGACCCGAGGCTTGATACGAAAAAACTGAAAGAGAGATTCCCCCCGGGCTGGAGCGCTCCGCCTTCCCAGCGTTTCATGCCGACCACAACTCCATATTTATCGTAAGCCACAGCCGCGACCCAGACCTGGGTTGCGGCTTTCGATTCGGCCGGCAGAAGAATCTGTCCGCTGACCTGGGCGGTGCGGTCCTTGATTTGCGCGACGGCATTTTGGATCGCCGCTGGCAGGTAGCGTTGATTGTTTACCGGGAGTTGATTTGCGCTGAGCACCTGGACCTGAATGTTTTCAGGGAGGATTGAGTCAAATAGTACATAAACCGGCAGGGATGAATTGGGCGGGATAATATCCAATGGCGTGAACGCGGTTTGACTTTCAATCACGTTGCTGTTTTCATCAAGCAATGTGATCTGCGCGGAGACATTTTCAAGAAGTTCATTTGTATCATTTTGAATGAGCGCGAAACATGCCAGACTGCCATCTGCTGAGGGGTGGCAAACTGTCTGGGTCACAGGAGCAGGCACGGGCGTCGGAGTCGATGCGCCTGCTTTCGCGGCTGAACTGTCCGGGATGAGAAGAGTCGTCCCGATGGTCATGCTGTTCGGGTCGACATCAGGATTTGCCGCCCTTAATTCATCCTGCGAGATATTGAATTTTTCGGCAAGTTTGCTGATCGTATCGCCCGCCTTGATTGTATAAATAAATGGAGTGGAAGTTGGAACGGGCGTCTCGATAATGACGATCACATTCGGCGCGGCTGTCAGGCTGGGCGTGGATGTGAGATACGGCTCAGGTGAATTGTTGGGGCTGACTGATGCAGACGCGGGCACGCAGGCGGTGACTAAAAAAAGCAGCGCGACATTTATGTCGCGTAACAACGGTTTATTACGCATTCGGTGATTATAATAGAGTAACAAAGTGACAGTCGCCTTTACCCGCAGGGGGCCGCGCCAGGTGACTGTCACTTATAAAATAATGGAGGCACAATGAAGTATCGTTATCTAGGCAGGACTGGGGTTCAGGTCAGTGAACTTTCGTTTGGTTCGTGGGTCACGTTTCATAATCAGGCGGGTGTGCAATCTGCTGTGGAAATGATGTCTGCGGCTTATGACGCGGGAGTGAACTTTTTCGATAATGCCGAGGTGTACGCGGGCGGTAAATCAGAAACTGTGATGGGCGAAGCGCTGAGAGAATTGGGCTGGCGCCGGGGCAGTTATTTGATTTCCACAAAATTCTATTGGGGTCTGCATGATGGCGTAAATGAGAAGAACACGCTCAATCGAAAACGCCTCATCGAAGGAATCAATGGCTCGCTTGAAAGATTGCAGCTTGATTATGTGGATTTGATCTACTGCCATCGTCCCGACGCAAACACGCCCATCGAAGAAACCGTTTGGGCGATGCACAATATTGTCGAGTGGGGCAAGGCCATGTATTGGGGCACTTCGGAATGGGCGGCCTCCGAGATCGTTGAAGCAATTCAGATCGCGGAGCGCCATCATTTGCACAAGCCTGTTGTGGAACAGCCGCAATACAACATGTTCGAACGCAGCCGCATGGAAGGTGATTACATCCGCTTCTATAAGGAGTATGGCTACGGCTCGACGATCTGGAGTCCGCTGGCTTCCGGGTTGCTGACGGGTAAATACAACAAGGGGATTCCCAGCGACAGCCGCGGCGCGCTCAAGGGGTATGAATGGCTGAAAAATAATCTGACCAATGAGCAAAAACTTGCGAAGGTTGCGGCGCTTGACCCGATTGCAAAGGAACTCGGCTGCACACTTTCACAATTGGCATTAGCCTGGTGTTTGAAGAATCCATTCGTGAGTACGGTTATCACCGGCGCGAGCCGCGTGGCGCAGGTGCATGAAAACATGAAGGCGGCAGATGTGGTCGACAGGATCACACCTGAACTGCTTGAAAAGATCGATGTAATTTTTGAAGTGAAGAAGGAAGAAGACGACGATTAAACCAGAGTGCGTCGCATCTTACGCTGTAACGCGAGACGCTTCGCAGTCTCGCAAAATGGGCGACATAAATGTCGCGCTACAGGCGGACTGCGTAAGGTGACTTGTTAAGTAGAATCATCCACCCGTCTGGTGCGACGCACTACATTTACACCTGCGTAAAATAATTTTCCTCCACCTGTTCCCAGGTCTCTTCATGTAATTTCATATATTTCGTCAACAGCGGATGAGCGCGCGCCATCTCTTCGTATATTTTTTGCGCCACCCTGCGGATCGAAAAATGCGCGTTGGCCGCGCTGCGCAATTGACAGAACGCGAACGCTTCACGCAAATTGAATTGAGCCAGCACGCGGCGGTTGAATCCATTGGGGACAATATATTGCGCGACATCGGGATTGAACGCATGTAATTTCTCGTACATTTGAATTGCGGACTGCATCGCCGCTTCATACTTCGACCCGAAGCCTGCTTCTGTTACGAGACGCGGGATCGAATACCCCAGCCGAGTCGAAAGTCGTTGCGGCGTCTGCGTCATCATGCGGTGACGTTTAAACTCGGCATACGCGCCCTGATCCATGACGAGATCAAAAGTGTATGTGCTGTATTCCAGCTCACGCAGCGGCACATCGTAACGGCTTAGACGCTTGAGCAATGTGTCTGCCAGTGCGGCTTTATCCTGCTCCGATAACGATTCGACATAACCCAGTGCATCTGCAAAAGACATTTCGTTGAAGCGGTACAACGCGGCGGCGAGGATTTTCTTTTCACCGTCTTTGTCATAGTCAATGAGGCTGCACCAGTTGGAAGGGCGGGATATGTAATTAGTAATTGGTAATTCCTCATTCCTCATTTCTAATTCCTGTACCGTCTCAACAAAATAAGGAACAGCATCCGCATACTTCACCAATGTTGGTGTTTCGGCTTTTGCCACTTCCTTCAACTTTTCGCCGATCTGGCGTACTTCTGCGAGCGGGTGGGAGAGCATTTTACGAATGACGATTTCAAGCACGCGCGCGTTTGCTGTCATGCCGACGTTGGCGTTCGCGGCGGCGGGCAGGATGAAGCGACAGCGGTCTACGTATTGTGAGCGGATGCGGCGGTCGTAGGCTTCGTCGCTTTCATTCTCGCGGCGCGGTGATTTGCTGAGGATGAGATTCTTTACCGGGTCGAGCGATTCTGCATAGGTCGAGAAAAGGAAGCGCACAGTTTGGATGAATTCGTCGCGCAGCGGATGTCCGTCCAGTTCGGGAGGAATCGTGAAATCATCCGCTCCCCATTTTTG
>JACRBH010000178.1 GCA_016234535.1 Chloroflexota bacterium | reverse complement strand
CCGCACCGAAGCGGTGGCGCGCGCCCGCGAGTTGGGCTTGCTCTAATCTCCCCAAACCATACTTAAAACAATACTTTTGGTTCTAACCGGCAGCGCCCCCTGCCGGTATATTTGCGCACATTGACGATGACTCACTTCTACGAAATTCGGATCGCAGGGCATCTGGATGCCCATTGGGCAGACTGGTTCGACAGCATGTCCATCACGCTGGAAGAGGATGGAAACACGCTTCTTTCTGGACCTGTGCCTGATCAGCCCGCCCTGTACGGAATCCTACGCCGGGTGCGTGACCTCGGTCTTCCGCTCGTTTCGGTGAACCAGATAACAGTCACTTTGAGTCAACAAATTCTAAATAAAAAAAGGAGTAATACAAAAATGGATACAAACAACATGACCACTGAAATGGAAGACATCAAAGTCAGTTTGAAACTGAAGCTTGCAGCACTGTGGACGAGTTTTATGTTTCTCTACATCTATGTGGATTATTTCCACTTATATATGCCAGGCTCCATAGAAGATATTCTGGCAGGAAAAGTATTTACATTTGACATTTCATATGTCTTTCTACTGATAGCAATGATTGGTGTGGCAATTCCAGTTCTTATGATTTTCCTTTCTGTTGCCCTGCCGGCTAAAGTAAATCGTTGGACAAATATAATCGTGGCTACGGTATATATTCCTTATATGTTGTTTAATTTGGCAGGAGAGGCCTGGGCGCACATGTATTTTGCTGCAGCTGTGGAAGTCATTCTTCTTTTACTAATTATTCGTTACGCATGGAAGTGGCCTAAACAGGAAAGTTAGCCCTAACAACAAAATCCAATAAATCAAGAGAAATTGAAATGACAAACCATACCGCTTTTTTCAGGCAGCGAATGTTGCACAACAAAAATATTGGAGAGGTTGAGAGACAACCTCTCCAATATTGAAAAGTAAAAAACAATGATAGAGAAAGGAATGAAAAATGAAAAGAGTAAAACAATTTGGGGAAACCGTGGAAGGTTACAGCATCCCTGTTTTAAACGAGCGGGAGATAAGGGCATCGGCAGGAATACTATATTTGCTTATGTTCTGGTCCTGGATACTGGTTATATTTAATGATAATTATCTCCTGCTAAAGTATGCCAACACGATCTTCCTTGCAGATTTCATCATACGCATATTTATTAGCCCTAAATATTCTCCTTTATTAATAATTGGGCGTTTAATTGTCAGCAATCAAACGCCTGAATATGTGGGGGCTGCCCAAAAAAAGTTTGCCTGGACGATCGGTCTGGTTTTATCAGCAATCATATTCCTTCTATTGGTTGTAATGAATTCAGACAGCCTCATTAATTTTTTTGTCTGCCAAACCTGCCTGATATTCTTATTCTTTGAATCTGCGTTTGGAATTTGTTTGGGGTGTAAATTTTATTCAATGTTCTATAAAGAAAAAGCTCAATACTGCCCGGGCGAAATTTGTGATGTAAAGGCAAAACAAGAGATTCAGAAAACGTCGTTACTGCAAATCGCTGTTGTTGTTGGTTTTTTCGCGTTTGTTATAACGACAGCCATCCTGTTCAACGATGGGTTTGGCGCAAAACCGACTTCTCTGTGGGCTATCGTGAAATCTGCTTTTTCAATATAAATATTGTTTTTCACAAAAAAAGTTTTGTTCTCAACCTAAAAGTCCCACTTTGAAGCGGGACTTTTTCTAATTACACCCTTGACATAATATCATCTTGATACTACTATCAACTTGCTAGCAATACGGAATTGATACCACTAAAAGGAGCTAGTATGATGAAGTTATTGCACAAACCAAGAAGTTTCAGAAGGAATTTAATTCAGGCACATCTTCACTTGTATTGTTGAGTGTTTTGAGCCGAAGCAAGGAAGCGATGTATGGGTACCAGATCGCAAAGTTGCTGGAGGAAAACGGCCCGGAGATCCCCATGATGAAGCAGGGGACTTTGTACCCCATGCTTCGCTCTCTGGAGGAGAATGGTTTGCTGGAAAATATGGTCGAGCCTCACAAAAAAAGTTAATTTAATTCAAAAAGACAGGAGAAAATAAGTTTTGAATAATTCTAGTATTCTGGCGCGAACCAGACACCTTCGGCACTTTTTTCGCTTTCAATATTTCCTACACTTGGCGCGGATAGTATCCTAACATCTGGCGCAGGAGATCTGCACTCCCCTGCGCCAAGCGCAGTGCGATGACGCAAACCATTGGCTGGCTTCGTGCAAAATAAAGCAAGCGGTCAAATTCCATATCAAGAATGTGATTTTTGGCGAATGAAGCGAATAGGCGAATTTCTTAAATTTTTCGCGTAATTTGCTTTAAGGCTATGTCTTGTATTTATAAAATACTCACAAATAAAATTCTAAAAATAAATGGAGATAAATCATGGAGTACAAAAATAACATTCCACCAATCCCCCAATACAGTTTGGGGCAAACCCTGTTGATTTGGGCTGCCGCCGCAATTCCTATGTGGATTTTAGGCTGGGGAGTATATCCTTTTCTCAGTTCAGGTCTTGGCGCAGTTGAGGCGGCGTTATTGCGCATAAAACTCCTCACCGGTGGTTTGATCTGGCAGTTCATCCTTTCTATGTGGATTCTATATCGTGAAGAGGGCAACCTGCGCTTTGAAACAATCCGCCGCCGTTTTTGGTTGAATCATCCTGTCTCGCCTAAAACGGGCCTGACGCAAAAAAGCCTATGGTGGTGGCTTGTCCCTTTGATCGTTCTGGTTGCCTTGCTTGAGATCGGATTGGGAGAATGGCTGGAATACTTTTGGGTGACCCTCTTTCCCTTTTTTGCCCAGCCTGCCGGATATGACGCCACTACCTTGTTCACTCCTGAAATGCAAAAACAATGGATTGGGCAATGGAGCCTGTTAGGACTCTTTGCAACGCTTGCATTGTTCAACACATTCTTGGGGGAAGAATTTTTATTCCGTGGGGTATTGCTCCCCAAGATGAATGGTGCTTTTGGAAAATGGGATTGGGTTGCCAATGGCATTCTGTTCTCGTTCTACCATTTGCACCAACCTTGGGGCATTCTGGCGGGGTTGCCCGCCAACCTGATCTTTGCCTGGAGCGGAAAGAACTTCCGCAGCAACTGGTTCCCTATCATTTTGCATTCCGGGCAAAGCATTTACTTTTTATTTCTGATCCTGGGTCTTGTGCTTGGATTGGCATAGATTGGCGAAACGGCGGCGGGTTACCCTGAGTTGGGTTTGCTCTCCCCCCCAAAAAAAACAATACTCAAAACAATACTTTTGGTTCTAAACGACAGCCCTCCCTGCCAGTATATTTGTGTGCATTGACGATGACTCACTTCTACGAAATTCGGATCGCAGGGCATCTGGATGCCCACTGGGCAGACTGGTTCGACGGCATGTCCATCACACTGGAAGAGGATGGAACCACGCTTCTTTCTGGATCTGTGCCTGATCAGCCCGCCTTATACGGAATCCTACGCCGGGTGCGTGACCTCGGACTGCCGCTCGTTTCGGTTCGGTTGTGCGATCAACAAATTTTGAATACACAAAGGATTACAAGTATGACCATAAACAAAACATCTCAATTCACTGCTTTCGTGAAGATGATCGGCTGGGTATTTATGCTGCTATTGGCGATTCTTCTATTTGTACTAGCCAGCCGCTATTTGAGCCTTGACCCAGACGTCTACTTTTCTGAGCAACGAGATGTGTACATTGCCAATCCCATCCCTCTGCTTATGCACGTTGCTGGCTCCATGCTGGCGACCATCATCGGTCCATTTCAATTTCTGAAAAAACTGCGCGCGGGGCGCTACTCCAAAATTCATCGCTGGCTTGGCAGGCTGTATTTGCTCAGCGTGTTAATCGGTGGGCTGGGCGGCTCTTATTTGGGAACCATTGCCTATGGCGGTCCCATGGCTCGGCTGGGCTTCATGACCATCGCCGCTATTTGGCTGGTCAGCGGGTTCATGGCATACATCAACATCCGCAACAAAAAGATCGAACCGCACCGCAAATGGATGATTGTCAATTACGCCATCACCTTTGCAGGCGTAACCCTGCGCTTGTGGCAGATCGTCTTCGGCACGATCGGTCTGGATTTTCTTACAAGCTACAACATTGTTGCCTGGCTCAGTTGGGTGCCTAATCTGCTCATCTCATTGTGGATCATCAACCGCAATCATCCCATGAAAAAAAATGACCGTCTAAAAAATTAGGCTCATCTGTAAAGAATGTGCAAAATGGTTATCGCGTAGCGGACGTTCTCTAACGTCCGCACACGGATTACACATGAGCCAAAAATTATTGACAAATACTCAAGATAAAAAAAGGAAATACAAAAATGAACACAACCAAAAAACTCGACAAAAACGTATTACTCTCTGCGCTGTGGGTCTTCGTCATGATCAACCTGCTCAAAGCAGACATCCTCTCATTATTCATCCCTGGTTCAGCAGAAGAATTGGCGCGAACCTCTGCCAGCACAGGAACCTCCATTCCGCAGTTGATGCTTTTCGGCGCCATCATGGGCGAGATCGGACTGGCAATGATCGTGTTTTCCCTTGTATTGAAACGCAATTTAAACCGATGGGTCAATTTCATTGTCAGCCCGCTTTATATTGCCTACATCGTGGGCGGCGCAGCTTCGTATCCGCACTATTTTTTCATAGCCACCTTTGAAATAATCGGACTGCTGCTGATCATCTGGAATGCATTGAAGTGGAACAAGGCTGAATGAATACGAAAAAAAAGCTGCTACTATTCTTAGCAGGGGCAACGCTTCTTATGAGCGGATGTGCAAGCAAAGACTTATCTGAAACACCTCTTACCACTGGCTCAAAAGTGGGCGAGATGAGTGAAATGTTGCCCTGTGCGTTCGCTCCAGACGGCGGTAAAGATAAAGTGGATGCCTTGTGCGGCGTTCTCACCGTCCCTGAAAACTGGAAGGATGCAAATTCACGCCTGATCACTCTGCCGGTGGTGAAGATCCCATCCACATCTGCCACCCCTGCAGAGCCGATCTTTTATTTAAAAGGTGGTCCCGGAAGTTCGAACCTGGCTTGGAATCCACCTGCCTGGATACTCGAAAAGCATGATGTCATCATGGTCGGTTATCGCGGCGCGGATGGATCTGTTGTATTGAATTGTCCCGAAGTTGATGAGGCCGCTAAACAGTCTCTTTGGAAGAAACTGTTTAGTGAAGAGAGAAAGGATAATTTAGCCAACGCAGCTCGGCAGTGTTTAAACCGCCTTATCGCAGCAGGTGTTGACTTGGAAGGGTACATGGTTTCAGGCGTCATCGCAGACATGGAAGCCGCGCGCATTGTCCTGGGGTATGAAAAAATAGATTTGTACAGTAGAAGTTACGGAACACGTATTGCCCAGCTATATGTCTTCCGACATCCTGAGGTCATGCACCGTGTTGTGATGGCCGGCTTGAATACACCCGGTCATTTCATTTACAACCGCGATGAACTCGATATGATGTTCCGCGAGATAAGCGCTCACTGCGCTGCCGACCCGGATTGCAGTCAACGAACCGAAGACCTTGCCCAAACCATTTACGATGTGAATCGCAACGCACCAGGTCACTGGCTGTTCCTGCCTATCGATTTGGATATGGTTCGATTTGGCACCCATGCGATGATGTTCTCCACATCCTCAATGTCCCTGCCGATCGACATGTACCTCTCTGCAGGGGAGGGTGACTATTCCGGCATGGCATTTTTCTCTCTCGTTATGAAATTTCAAACATCCAGTCAAATTTGGGGCGACACCTTTTACAAAGGTGGGTCGTTGGATCTGGAGTATTACAAGGGCGTGGAGAGCGTCAATCTTGGCGATACGGTCATGGGCGCTCCTCTGGCAGAATATCTTTGGCAACCGGTAGGAAGTCTGTTCATAGCGTTGGATGATGCAGACCTGCGTGTTCTACAGGAGAACGATGTGGACATACTGGTTGTGAATGGCTCGTTGGATTTTTCCACCCCGCCCATGGGAATGGAAAAAGCAAAACCCTATTGGCATAACGCCAAATTCGTACTCCTGCCAAAATTCAGTCACGTCGGTGACTTGGAAAACTTGCAGCCAGAGGCATACCAACAACTCATCACTAATTACTATGATAATGATACAGTGGACACTTCACTATTCAAGGATCAGCCGTTATCCTTCAAGCCCAAGATCGGCTTGGCAATGATGGCAAAATTACTGATCGCCGTAAGTTTTGTTTTGTTGTTTGTGCTGATTTTGATTACCTGGCGTCTGATCAACAAGTCGGGAGGGTAACCGTAACGTCCATTTGTCGGCGCGTCTGGAGGCGTAGGCATCTTCGCTATGCAGATCGCCAAAGCGCTCGGCGCGAAAGTGACCGTGGTCGCCAGCACAGGAAAACTGCAGTTGCTGCGCGATTTTGGCATTGACCACACCATCGACTATACTCGCGCATATTTCAGCCGGGATGGTCAGCGCTATGATTTGATCTTCGGTGTGAATGGATACCGCTCGCTGGCAGACCATCGCCGTGCGCTCGACCCACAAGGGACGTATGTGATGACCGGCGGGAGCGGACGACAAATCTTTGAGCCGCTGGTGATGGATCCGCTTGTTTCGCGGCGCAGCGGTCAGACGGTAACGAGTATGGTGGCAGGCTCCAGCGCCTCACAGGCAAGGTCACCCCTGTGATCGACCAGACTTACCCGCTCGAAAAAACAGGAGGGCGGCGCGCTACGACAGCAATGGTCACGCTACGGCAAGGTCATTATCAAGATCAATGATATGGAGTAAATCATGTCCAACAAAGAACTTTTTCTTACCAACTTGCGCCACTACGCTGAGAAAAACCTGGAGGCGATCTCCGACATGTTCGCCGACGACATTCATCTGCGCGATTGGAACATTTCGGTTCACGGCAAAGCGGCAGCAATCCGCGAAACCGCCAAAAACTTTACTGAAGCCGAAAGCCTCGAGATCCATGTGCTGGCGACGTACGAAAACGCCGACGCGGTCGCCGGGGAGGTATATATTCTGGTGAACGGAATCGACCTGCATGTGGTGGATATTATGACCTTTAACTCGAAAGGCAAGATCACCTCCATCCGCTCGTATAAGGGACGGGGTGATTAAGGCTTTCAAATGATATGCCGTTCTCTGACAGGGAACAGTAAAAAAATCAAGCGATGGATATTGCTATTCCATCTGGAATATTGTCCAAGAACATCGCCAAAGATATAATGGTGTCACAAGTGAACACACTACAAGAAAGGAAAAAACGCTTCTTTGTACATAAAATGCCATGAATCTATGGCAGTCGTAAAGGCTCAAAAAGACGCCCCTGCTCTGGCAGGGGCGTCTTGCCTGGTTTTTCACGTGCTACTAACCAAGAAGCTGCTTGAATGAAGCACCCGTTGCGCAGCAGACTAGTGCAACAGCAGATAACACTTTTGAGAATGAAAATCTCATTTGGAGCCTAATTTTGCTCAATCATTTCCAAAAATCATCCCTGTTCATGCACTAGGACTCATTAACCACCCTTATGGTTGGGAGTCTAGGAGCTGGTAAAACCTTATTGGCTCGCGCGCTACCCGGATTCTCCCTGAAATGAGCATCGAAGAATCATTTCTCTACCATACATTTTAGAATCGGGACGCTGATCGCTACGCGCGCAGAAAACGCAGATTTTTTCTTTTCACACTTGCACCTGGCGCAAGTGCAGGTGTCAGTGGAAATCAGCATTTCACTTCGCGAGCGTCCAAAAAGGGGTTTGTATGGTAGAGAAAAAGAGGCTATGATTTTGCTCATAGCCTCTTTGCTTATTCTTCCACGATTTCCTTCACACGCCCCACCCGCCCATCCACCAGGCGGACTTTGATCCCGTGCGGATGATTGGGCGATTTGGTGAGGACATCCTTGACAATGCCTTTCGTCAACTTGCCTGTGGCTTGATCCTGTTTCATTACGATCAATACGGTGATGCCGGGTTTGATTGTGGAGCGGGTTTGTCCGTTCATTTGATTACCTTTAGGTCAATAAATTAATAACTTCCGTCATTGCGAGGAGGGTGAACTTCCCGACGAAGCAATCTCCCTCACAAAAAGGAGATTGCTTCGCCCTATCGGGCTCGCAATGACGAGGTTGCGGGAAGTTATATTTTTACGAACTCTAACACGGCATGGGTAGTGATCCTTCGGTCGCAAAGAACGCTCCCTCAGGATGACACATGATGATATATTTCGCCTGTTGGTAATAATAAGCAAGCAATACGTCACTGACTATTTGCGATTTCTTTGATAAGGGGCAACCATTTGCGTAAATCTTCTAATACCTCGTCATTATTAGTGAACTCAGTAGGGTTTAGGATGATAAATTCCCTTACACCTTCTCGCTTTACACCTACTTGAACATATGCCTTAGAAGGTAAAGACACTCCTAGTGATTGGGAAAGAAAAGCAGCAATTGCAACTTCTTGCTCAATCCATACAGATGCGCGAAATTCCCCAGGTTTAATTTCAGCTCTTCGATGCATGATCGCAATAAAAGCGACTGAATTGTATAAAGCGTTGAAAATGTTAGAAGTTAAGCCTTCCAAAGAATTTTGATATTCTGCAAAGTAACTCTCTAAGCCAGCTTCGCTTTTTACAAGGTCGACAATCTGTTTCCCTAACTCAATCTCTTCCTTTGACAACTGACCACAACTGATAAACACCTTTTTCCTTTCTCGCTTTATTCTACCTGCCACCGAAACCCAATCATTGCCTTGAGGCACACGCTTGTAATCAATCCTCAAGAGCTCGTCAACATCCTCATTATTAATAACAAATAGATGATTAAGTTCTGGCGTAGGAGCAACAAGAACCTCAGAAAGTTTTTGATTTACATAATAGCTTATTCGAGCCAGTGCCGGTTCAATATTTGGTGATTCTATATGACCATCTGCAAGCGCATGTGCAGAGCCATCAGTAAGCCTCACAATACCCCTTCCTTGTTCCGTCTTATAAGGCTCTCCAGGATCATACTCATAACTAATATAAAAATGATAGTACATATTGAGCATACCCTGCCCATCTGGGCCCTCAATTTTCGTAATTCGAAATCGTCGCGCCATAATGTATCCTCCTAAAAATTTGGACTACCCCAACAACCCTTTCGCAAAAGACAGCAACGCCTGCACATCGTTGAAATTCGTGACCATGCCTACGGAGATTCTCACCGCGCCGCTGGATTTGCCGTCGATGCATTTGCGGAACTCGTCAATGGACATGACATCTTTTTGGCCGGGTCGTGTGAAGCAGACGTCCAATTCCACGCGGGAGATGCCGAGGGCTACTTCGCCAGCGCCGGGGTTGCAGAAACAGCCTGTGCGAAGCGAGATGTTGACTTTGTTGGCTTCACTTTCGATAAAGCGATGATCGAAGGCGATGCCGTTCTTGTCATAGAAATTGACTGTCACCGCACCGCCGCGGTCATCTGCGCTTTTGGTGGGTCCGAACACGCGCACTAATGGCTCGCCTGTACTGTGTTTCATTTGGGTTAAGTTATCCAACAGCCAGCCTGTCAGTGTTTTGACGCGTTCGTTGATGATGTCAATGCCAATGGATTCGATATGTTTGAGGCCGATCTCAATGGCGGGGATGTTGAGGTAATCAATGGTGCCGTCTTCAAAAGCGGCGGCGCCATCGGCGAGATAATATTTGTCACCCTGCACCGATGCGACAGTAATCGTCCCGCCTGCGAACCAGGGACGGTTTAATTTTTCCAATGCAGGTTTGCGCGCGATCAATGCGCCGAGTCCCGTTGGATAGCCGAATATTTTGTAGAAGGAGATGGCGACGAAATCCGGCTTGACTTGGCCGAGATCGAGTTTGTTGGTGGGGACGTACGCGGCGGCATCGAGCAAAACGTCCCAACCGTGAGCGTGGGCTTTTTCGATCCACTCCAGCGGATGTTTGACCGAGGAGAAGTTCGATTGCGCGGGGAATGCAAAAAGGTTGTGTCCGCTCTTCGAAGGCCGGGCCAGTTCCAGGTCAAGTTGTGAAGCGTCGACGCGCATGTCCGGGAGCATGACCGGGATATAGGTCACCTGCGCGCCGCGGGCGTGTGCAAATTCCCGAATCCCATTCACAGAATTGTGATTGTCGAATGTCAGAAGATAGCGCCCGTTTGAAAATGGATACGACTCGCCGATCAACTTCAGCGCGGCGCTGGCGTTGGAAGTGAAGATGGCAAGATATTCATCCGGGTCGGCGTTGAAAAATTTCAAAATATATTCGCGCGCGCCTTCGACAAATTTTGTGGCGGCAAGCGATGTGGGGTTGGATGAATGCGGGTTGCCGAAAACATTGTCGTGCAAAAGTTGATGATGTTTTTCGATTTGCGATTCGGCATAGATGCCGCCGCCGGTGTAATCGAGATAAACATGTTCGCCGCGGTCGAGCCGCACATAATCTTTTTTGCGCAGCGCATCTATGGATTCTGTTTTTGTGTAAGTGGGATATTGCTTGAGGAAGGTTTGAAATTCGTTCATGTCTTGGAGTGATCTCCTATTCATATTATCGTCATTGCGAGGGCGATGCTCTTTCACCCAAAGCAATCTCCGCATTGCGTTGGGGATTGCTTCGCCGCAAAGTACAAGTGCGCGGTTCGCAACACTTGCGCCGCACGCCAGTGCAGGTGTGACGGATATTTAAACTTTTACCGGATTGCTCAACTTCCCCAGCCCCTCGATTTCAACATCCACCACATCGCCGTTTTTCAACATGCCCACGCCGGCGGGAGTGCCCGTGAAAATAATATCGCCGGGTTCGAGCGTCATCACCGATGAGATGTATGCGATCAATGTACTGACGTTGAAAACCATATCGCGCGTGGATGCCATCTGGCGCATCTGTCCGTTCACGCGGCAGGTGACCACCGCATCGGACGCGTCGAACTCGGTGTCGATCCACGGGCCGAAGGAACAGAACGTGTCGAAGCCTTTGGCGCGCGTCCACTGGCCGTCGAGCTGCTGCAGGTCGCGCGCGGTGATGTCGTTGCCGATGGTGTAGCCGAAGATGTATTCCTTCGCCTGCTCGGGTGTGACGTTTCGTCCGCGTTTGCTGATGACAACGACAAGTTCCGCTTCATGCTCGACCTGGTTGGACTGCGGCGGCAAAAGGATATTCTCGCCGTTCGAGATGATCGAGGATGGCGGCTTCAAGAAGATCAGCGGTACTTTGGGGACTTCATTGCCGAGTTCCTTTGCGTGTTCCACATAATTGCGCCCCACACAGATGATCTTGCTGGGCACGCAGGGCGTGATGAGTTTTACATCAGCAACGGATGTCTTTGCTTCGCGGCGGCGATATTCACCGAAGATGTCCCCCACGATTTCGCCGATCTTGTCATCCAGCATCCAGCCGTATTTCTGTACAT
>JACRBH010000175.1 GCA_016234535.1 Chloroflexota bacterium | reverse complement strand
CGTGGCTGGAAACGAAAAAACGCTCAAGCCATGTTAGCGGCGTTGAGCGAATTCCATAGCGGACGTTTTCTGATTGCTTGGCAATCTGGACTACCCGTTTCAATCTGATTTCATTTCCCCGATACTTTTGCGCTATACCCAGTCTATCGTCTGGTTCTGCCCATTGATTTGTCAGGGGGTATAATTCTTTCGCGATGCCCATCCTTGATTCCCACACCATCGAATTTTTCAGCCGCAGTCCCGAGCAAACGCGCCGCATTGGAATGCGTCTTGGCGGTGAACTCAAAGCTGGTGATGTGATCTGTTTGCAGGGGAATCTCGGCGCGGGGAAAACGACTTTCGTGCAGGGTCTCGCGCAAGGCTGGGGTTCCATCGACGCGGTATCGAGCCCAACGTTCATTCTTGTCAACGAATATCGCCGCGCGAATGGCAATCTAATATTTCATCTCGATGCATATCGTCTTGAATCTGTGCCCGAGGCGGAGGAGCTTGATTTGGATTCCATGCTTGCCGAAGGTGTGCTGATTATCGAATGGCCTGAAAAACTGGACGGCCTCATTCCCAATGACCGTTTGTGGATCAATCTCGAACACGTGCAGGAAGAGCATCGCCAGATGCGATTCAACGCGCGCGGCAAACGCTACGATGATCTGTTGGATGGCATTCGCCAGTCCATGTTTGGAGGGGCGTAATGTTACTCGCAATAGATACTTCCACCGCACAAGTTGGACTGGCTTTATACGACGGGACTCAAGTCCTCGGCGAAATGACGTGGACGACTCGTCAGCATCACACCACTGAACTGGCCCCGGCTCTTTCCGGACTTTTGAGTCGGTCCGGCGTTTCTATGAACATGGTCAGCGCTTTGGGTGTGGCGATAGGCCCGGGTTCCTTTACAAGTTTACGCGTTGGTTTGTCATTGGTAAAAGGGATTGCGCTCGCGCGCCGGATGCCAGTGGTTGGCATTAAAACCTTGGATATCATCGCCGCCGCACAGCCAGTTGGAAAACACCCGCTGGTGACAGTGGTGCGCGCCGGGCGTTCGCGGATCGCTTTGGGCTGGTATAAAAACATAAAGAACGAGTGGCAGGCCGAGGGCGAGGTCCGAGGCGCGACTGTCGATGATCTGGCGGCCGAGATCGAGAGTCCAACTTATGTGGCGGGCGAATTCACCGCCGAAGAGCGCGGACGTCTGGCGCGGAAGCGTGTCAATGTTCTGCTGGCCTCGCCGGTGAAGTGTGTGCGCCGTCCATCCATTCTCGCGGAGCTGGCCTGGGCGCGCTGGCAGGATAACCGGGTGGATGACGCCGCGCTGCTCGCTCCCATTTATTTGCATGTCGCTGGAACACCCATACAATAGACCTGACAGGTCTCATTACCTATTCGAATCACCGGGAAGAATTTGAGAACATGAACGATCATTCATCGCGCACTTCTGAAGACCTGTCAGGTCCGATGAAGATTCGAAAAATGACTCTGGCCGATCTGGCGCAAGTCGTCGCAATCGACCAGGTCTCATTTAGCTTGCCGTGGCCGGAGCGTTCATTCCATTTTGAGTTGACAGAAAACGAAGCCTCGCGCTGTTGGGTGGTGGAATCCGAAGGCCGCGTGGTTGCCATGCTTGTCGGCTGGTTCGTCATTGATGATATCCATATCGCGACCTTTGCGACGCATCCCGATTTTCGCAGGCAGGGTATTGGCGAAAAGTTGCTTTCGCATGTATTGCGAACTGCGAGAGGAGAGGGCGCGCTTACTTCTTTTTTGGAGGTGCGTGAGGGCAACCTCGCCGCGCAGGAAATGTATCGTAAATTCGGCTACGTTGTAAGCGGACGCCGCGAACATTATTACAATGACAATGGCGAGGCTGCGATCCTGATGACGCTGGGAAGTCTTGCCGATTTTGACGCATCCATTGAAACCAAACTTCCATCGGAGACACCATGACCGCCGAAGAGACTTTGGCAAAACTCGCACAGGAAGTTTCTGCTTGTACCAATTGCGCCTTGCACACATCCCGTAAGAAGTCCGTGCCGGGGGATGGTCCTGCCACAGCCGAGATCATGTTCATTGGCGAGGGACCCGGCTTTCATGAGAATGAACAGGGACATCCCTTCGTTGGCGCATCCGGTAAGTTTTTGGATCAACTTCTCGCGCAGGCCAATCTAACGCGCGCCGAGGTCTTCATCGCCAATGTCGTGAAGTGCCGCCCGCCGAGCAATCGCGATCCACTGCCCGATGAGTTGGTGGCTTGTGACAAATACCTGGAAGCGCAGATTCAAGCCATTGACCCAAGCATCATCGTTACTCTTGGGCGTTTTTCAATGGGCAAGTTCATCTCCGACGTGAAGATCAGCGCCGTGCATGGACAGATGCGGAAAGTCGGCGAGCGTTATGTGATCCCAATGTTCCACCCGGCCGCAGCGTTGCACCAGCCTCAGCTCAAACCGTCCATTTTGGGCGATTTTGCAAAACTGCCTGAGCAGCTAAATGAAGCACGCGTTGCATTGGGAAAACCGATCATTGAGAAGAAAATAAGAGAAGAAGTTCCAGATGAAAAACCGAAGCAGATGAGTATGTTTTAGTTTAGTCACCTTACGCAGTCCGCCTGTAGCGCGACACATTGTCCCCGTATGGGGGTTTATGTCGCCCATTTTGCGAGACTGCGAAGCGTCTCGCGTCACCGCGTAAGGTGAGTTAGTTTAGAAGGAAAAAATGTCCACAAACGAAACACTTGTAAAGAAACTAAGAGATAAGACCGCCACAGTCGCCATTCTTGGGCTTGGCTACGTCGGCCTGCCCCTCGCTGTCGTTTTTGGCGAAGCAGGATTCCACGTCACCGGGGTTGACCCGGATAAACGAAAAATAGATTCGCTGGCAAAGGGTGAATCCTATATCCCGGATGTGAAGTCAGATGCCGTCGCCAGATTGGTGAAGAGCGGGCATTTCACTGCCACCGCAGATTTTTCCGTGTTGAAGGAAATGGACGCGGTCAGCATTTGTGTCCCAACTCCGCTGCGCCAGACGGGCGACCCTGATATGTCGTTCATCATTTCCGCCACGGATGAATTGGCGAAATACATGCACAAGGGAATGGTCGTTGTGTTGGAGTCGACAACGTATCCGGGCACGACGCGCGAAGTCCTGCTTCCAAAACTTGGGGTGGAGCATAACCTGACAGTGGGTGAAGACTGGTTCCTCGCATTCTCCCCGGAACGAGTCGACCCGGGCCGTGAAGATTACACTACCATCAATACTCCCAAAGTAATGGGCGGAATTACCGAAGCCTGCGGTGAAGTGGCCACTGCCTGGTACGAAGGCGCGATCAAGACCGTGCATCGCGTCTCCACTGCGGAAGCGGCTGAGATGTCGAAGCTGCTGGAGAATACCTTCCGCATGATCAACATCGGCCTGGTCAATGAACTGGCGATCATGTGTCAACGCCTCGGCGTGGATGTGTGGGAGGTGATCGATGCCGCTGCTTCGAAACCGTTCGGCTTTATGAAATTCACGCCCGGTCCCGGCCTGGGCGGGCACTGCATCCCAATCGATCCGCTGTATCTCTCGTGGAAGATGAAGTCGTTTCATTACAATGCGCGCTTCATCGAGCTTGCGTCCGAGATCAACACGAACATGCCGCGTTATGTTGTGTCACGCATCCTTGAGGCGATGAATGATCGCGGCATGTTGTTGAAGGGTTCGAAGGTGCTTGTTCTGGGCGTAGCTTATAAACCCGATATTGACGATGTGCGCGAATCTCCGGCCATGGATGTGATCGGCCTCCTGAGAAATAAAGGTGCGCAGGTGGAATATCACGACCCTTATATTCCGCATATTCATCACGAATACGACGGCTGGAAAATGGACAGCGTCAGGGATATGATGGCGTCTGTGAAGGAAGCCGACGCGGTGGTGATCGTCACAAATCACAAGGTGTATGATTACAAGTCGATTATTGACTCGGCAAAATTCGTTTTCGATTCCCGCAATGCCACCGGCACACCCGGGAAGAATCACGAAAAAGTGGAGAGATTATAGATGTCGTTGCGAGGAGAATACTCTTCCGCCGAAGCAGCCTCCACACAACATGAGATTGCTTCGGGCAGAACTGCACTGCCCTCGCAATGACATATGAGGTGACAACATGGCACATTATCTGGTAACAGGCGCAGCCGGGTTTATCGGCGCGCGGACTTCGCAAATGCTGATCGAGCAGGGACATACCGTTGTCGGCATAGACAATATGAACGATGCCTACGATCCGCGCATAAAGGATTATCGTTTAAAGAAACTTCAAGCAATGAGTGGGTTTGAATTTGTACGCGACGATATTTCAGACCGTGAGATTCTCAATCGTAAATCGGCAATCACAAATCGTAAATTCGATGGGGTCATCAACCTCGCGGCGCGCGCGGGAGTCCGCTTCAGCGTGGAAAATCCCTGGGTGTTTTTAGAGTCAAACGTCATCGGGACTTTGAACATGCTCGAAGTGTGCCGTCAGTTCGGGTGCGGGAAATTCATCCTCGCGTCCACATCCAGCATCTATGGCGAAAATCCAGAATACCCGACGCCTGAGACCGCATCCAGCAGCGAGCCGATGCAGCCTTATGCCGCCAGCAAAAAAGGCGCGGAGGCATTGGCGCATTCCTATCATCATCTATATGACATCGATGTGACCATCGTCCGCTATTTCACGGTGTATGGCCCAGCAGGCCGCCCTGATCTGGCCATCTTCCGTTTCGTAAAGTGGATCATGGAAGGCGAGCCGATCCGCATCAATGGCGATGGAAATCAATCACGCGGCTTTACCTACGTGGATGATATTGCGCGCGGAACGATTGCCGCTCTCAAGCCGCTTGGTTATGAGGTCATCAACCTCGGCGGGCATGAAGTGATCTCCATCAATGGCTTGGTTGAGCTGGTCGAAGAATTAACAGGTAAAAAAGCCAATGTGCAATACGGTCCGCCCAACCTTGCGGACATGTTTATGAATCAAGCGAACGTGACCAAGGCGCGTGAAATGCTCGGTTGGAACCCGCAGGTCAATTTGCACGAAGGAATTAGGAATTTGATCGAATGGTATAAAGCCGAACGTGAATGGGCGAAGGATATTTTGACGCCGTAGAAAATTCTTATAAAGCCACAGCCCACAGGGTAATAAGTACGCAGAGATATTTGAGGAAGACTCTTGAAACTCTTTTTTTCTCTGTGATCTCTGTGGCAAAGAATATCTCTGCAAGAGATTTATTTGATGAAATTTCCAACTTCGTACACCGCCCCCGCAACGGGCGGTGTGCTTTTCATTTGGACAACATGTCCCTTCGAGAAAGCTTTGTGCGCCGCCGCGGCGATTTCCTTTTCTGTTGAGAAATGCTCATCGCGGATATTATGGCCGAGCATTCGGAACATGAAGACCATGAACGGTTTTTCGACCGGGGTTCCATAAACCATTTGTCCGCCAGGCTTGAGCACGCGTCTCACCTCGACGATGGCCTGCTCCAACTCGAGGGGCTTTAGGTGTTCCAGTATGCTGACCAGCAGCACTGTATCAAAGTAGTTGTCGGCGTACGGCATTTTCAATACATCGCCCTTTTCAAGAAAAAGCGGAATATTCATGGGCGCAAAAACAGACTTGACAACTTCAATATCCGCAGTCAGGTCAATGCCATGGATTTCCTTGTAATTGTCGTGCAGGTTGGGGAAAGCCAGTCCCGTTCCGAAGCCAACTTCGAGCACACGTTCGCCGCCTGCGCATTCGTTCAAAGCCAATTCCACTCGACCGCGATACATTTTTCCAAAGACGGGCCAGTAATAATATTTGATGGGATCGTATTGATTGACACCTTTATATTGATCGGCGGTTAGTAGTTTTAATTTGGTGGTCATAAATCTTCCTTGGTTTGAATTTGTCGCCAGATTGTACCTGTTTACAGACCCCTATAAACAGGTTCCCTGACATAAAAACTTGTTTTACTGTAAAATAATTTGACAATGGTGTCTTCTTTAAGAAAAATCCCCAATCAAATAAAATGGATTCTTTTATTCATACTCTGGCTATTCCATGGCATTATCGCCTTTTTTGAATTCCAGAGCATTTCCTCCGCTCAGAGTTCCCTGCCTTTTATCACCATTCGCATTTGCATTGCTGCATGGGTCATGCTTGATCTGATCTTGATTATCCATGCTTATAAGGATTCTACGCTGTGGAAAAAATGGACAGAACTGATCGCCGGAAACAAAACAAAGGATGCTCTGTTGGTGGCGGCGTCCGGCCTGCTTTTTATTCGGATCTGTTTATGGATATTTCAGGGATTACTTGTTGCACCGCTCAGTCAACAGGTGGAAGGATATATAAACCTGCTAAATCCTGTCCTGGACTTGATGGGGTGCGTATCTTTTGAAGTAACCATCATCATTTTTTTCTCCAATCTTCGGGGAAATCTTGAATATATAAAAAACGTTCAGAAATTCATCCTCAGCATGCTTGTTGTTTTTTTTCTGCTGGGCATCCTCGCAGCCATTATTTCCACAACCGGCCTGGGGATTGTGTCGGGATATAAGGGAGACTGGCAGCGCGGGCTGCCGGCCGTTGCATTACTTGAATGGCAAATCCTGCTCGCTTGTGTTTTTTGTCTTGTAATGCTGATTGCCGAAACAAAATGGAAACTGAGCGAAATTCCCCGTGTTGAACTTTGGATTTGCATCGTCATATGGCTGGGCGCATCTGCGATTTGGTTGAGTCAGCCGGTGGTGCCAAGCGCATCAGCCCTCAAACCACGAGAACCTAATTTTCAGATATATCCTTTTATTGATTCTCAGATCTACGACGAATTAGCTCAATCCATCCTGATCGGAGAGGGCTTCGGCGCTGACCGGATACCAGTGCGGCCTCTTTACATCGTCTTTCTTGCGTTTTTACACCTGCTGGTGGGGCAAGACTATGGCATGATGATAGCCGCCCAGAGTCTTGTATTTGCATTGTTCCCGGTTCTGCTCTATTTATTTGGCAGGGAGTTCTTCGGGCGGCCTGTGGGGCTTGCCGTCGCTTTGCTTGCCATCCTTCGCGACTATGTTTCTAATTTTGTATCTCCGTATACGGGAAATCTCAGTTATTCCAAGGTATATCTTTCTGAAATACCAACGGCAATGCTTTTGATTTTATTTCTATTCATCGGTATTCACTGGATCAGATCTGGTTTTCCATCTTTCAAGGCCTTTTGGATGGGCGGGATCCTGGGTATGGCGATGTTGATCCGAACACAGTCAGCTGTGGTGTTGCCGGTGATCGTACTATTCGCGTTTCTGGCTTTGAAGGGAAATGTCAAGTCTTTCATAAAAAGCATGTTGTTCCTGCTTGTCTCCCTGACTCTCATAGTTGGCCCCTGGATTTGGCGCAACTGGAATTTAACCGGTGAACTGATCTTCGACAGCCCCGAATCCCAAATGATCAACCTCGCCCTGCGATACGGCCGCCTGAACGGCGAAGAGCCTGACGTCTTGCATTCACCGAACGAATCGAGCGCGGAATATAACCAGCGCCTGCTCAAAATGGCAAAGGATGCGATCTCAGCCGATCCATGGAAGGCTGTTTGGGGCATCTCCAATTCTTTTCTAAACCATGCAGTGAACAATATTCTTTTGTTCCCGATACGGAATGAAATAAAAAATTATGACGATCTATACATCCCGTCGACTGCGTTTTGGGAGCGGTGGGAGGGGCGGCCAACGATTCCACAATCCATCCTGCTTATTTTCTATATATTCCTCTTTGGCATCGGAGTAACTGCTGCCTGGCAAAGAAACGGCTGGCTTGGGCTGCTGCCCCTAACTCTCAACCTTGTTTATAACCTGTGGACATCCCTTGCGCTCCTTTCAGGGCAAAGATTTATGGTCTCGATGGACTGGTCGATCTATCTTTATTACATGATCGGTTTGTTTACATTGATCGGCGCATTTCTTTTTGCGCTGAATGGCCGGCGGGGAATGATCGTTGATTGGGTGAAATCCAATCCGTTTTTGTTGACATTACCCCCTATCAACTCAAAGCGGCGGAACTATCTGATCTTCGGGATTCTTTTCCTGGGAATTGGCTTGACGCTTCCCCTCAGTGAAAGGATTTTTCCAGATAAATACCCGCCTCTTTCGACTGTGGAACTGATACGCCAACTGACAGAGTCTCCTGCGCTGAATCAGAAGGATGTCGACCCGGCTTGCCTGGAAAGTCTTGCCAGTGACGGCGTTCTAAGTTTTTCCCGGGGCATGGCGGTCTATCCGCGTTATTACGGCGCCGGGGAAGGCGAAAAGATCACGGATAAGATCGGCTACAAGCCTGTGGATAAAAGCCGCCTTGTATTTGATATTATCGCTAACGGAAAAATTGAACGTATTATTTTCCCCATGATACATTCGCCTAATTTTTTTCCCCACGCCTCAGATGTTATATTAATTTATGGGCAAAACAAAACACCCTGGTTTATTCTTGTGAAAAAAAATAACGATGAAAGGTTTTATATAACCAGCTCTTTTGACCGTTCTCTTTGTGAATAAAGGGAGCACTCAAAGGTTTGTTAGCCAACAGGCTCAAGCCGCCGTCCTCGGCGGCGTTTTGTGAGTAACCCTGCGCCGTCCCCGGCGCAGGGAGCAAACTCATCTACAAACTTTTAACGCACCCTGAATAAATATGGCCGGTGTATTTTTGTGTGTTGACAATACAATAAGTTGTTATGCTGGGAACCGAAGTTCTACGTGGAGATAAAATGATAAAAACCTGTAAATTTGGTTATAGCCTGCTTGGGATTGGAATTGCAGTAGTTCTTTTTTCGTTAATTTCAGATTACATTGGCATTGGTAAACCAGGCATTCAAGCCGCACAATTAATGCTGATTCAATTTGGGGTATTGCTTTCCGTGACCAGCATAGGGTTCATAGTATCCGACTCTGAACTAAAAGTTTCTAATTTGATAGATCAAATTGCCGCCAGAATATTTAATCTCCCCGCCTCTAATTGGGTTTTTCTTGGCTTCTTGATAGCTTACATTCTATTGTTTATCATTCCAGTGTTCCTCAACTCAGATCGCAGGATTGATTATTTAACTCGATACATACCAGAAATAACGCCAATTGGGCGCGACTTAAGTTTCGCAACAAGCGGTATTAAAAGCTGGCTCTCTGGCAATGGCTTCTATCTTAAAGACCTTAATTATCCCCCTCTTTACGCGGTTGTTTTTTCACCGTTTTTGCTATTAACATATCCCTCCACATTTTTTGTGATGACCACAATTACGCTTTCTTGCATGGTTGTTTCCAGCCTGATCCTCCCATCACTTATTGTGAAAAATAAAGACCGCACTGTCCTTTTTTTCTTTTTTCTTACGGGTATTTTTTCTTATGGGATGCAATTTGAATTAGAGAGAGGACAATACAATGTTTTTGCGTTCACATTGAGTTTTTTAGCCGCCTACATTTTTCATCGTCATTATCAATTTCGTCATCTGGCGTATTTGCTGATTTCTGTTGCGATCCAGATCAAGTTATACCCTGTATTCTTTACGCTTATGCTTGTAAAAGATTGGAGAGATTGGAAAGGTAATGTGTTACGGTTTGTAGGACTGGGGATTTTCAATATTTCCCTGCTCTTTGTCCTGGGATATAAGACTTTCATCGATTTCATAAACACAATGTCGGTTCTCTTTGGCTCAGTGTGGACTAGACCCTACAATCACTCTCTTGCATCGTTTGTTAGAGACTTAACTAGTACCGGGCTTGGGATTTTCAAGCCCGATGCAGTCAATATGCTAAAGGAGAATTCTTCTCTTATAAGATTCATCCTCATCTTGTATTATCTTATATGCCTGGCGATCATTGTTGGAAGGGCTTATAAAAACAACGAAAACGGTATAAACCCCGACTTATTCGTGGCATGCACAATTGGCGCCATGATCATACCTTCTCTAAGCATCGACTACAAGCTGCCGCTTCTGCCGCCTGTTATGGCGTTGGCGCTGTCATACGACCCGCAAAACGATCACAGAATACGACAAATAATAAAAGCAATATTATTGATTGTTGTTTCTCTTGCCTACTCTTATACATTATTTTCCTTTATGCACCGGCCAACTTTTCTAGCCAACTGCTTTCCATTACTAATGGTAATTTTGACGGGAATTACATGTTTGAATGTTGTTGATGAGCGAAAATTTTTTCGAACTGAAAGCCAGGAATATTTAATAACTTAGCATAAAGCTAAGACATGCCAGCGAGGGCGTTTTATACAAATTTGATTCTTCTTGCGGCAAATGCGACCATTCGCAGCAGAAGCAGCCCGTGCCTCCAGCGGGAGATGTTGGTGGTGCCGTAGGTGCGGTCACGGTAGCGGATGGGCATATCGATGATCTTTCGATTTAGTTTGGCCGCGCCGAAGATAAGGTCAAAATCACCGAAGGGATCGAAATCTCCAAAATAGGAACGGTTGGCGGCGATCTGTTCGTAATCCTTGCGCCACATGACTTTTGTTCCGCAGAGTGTGTCTTTGATGGGCTGCCCCAGCAGCCATGAGAATGCCAGGCTGAATAATTTGTTGCCAATGAAATTCAAAGTCTGCATGGCTTCTTTTTCCATTGGATAAATGAGACGCACGCCGTTGATGAACTCGCCTTTGCCGGAAACGATGGCATCGTAGAAACGCGGCAGGTCTTCGGGCGGGACGGTCAGGTCTGCGTCGAGGATCATCAGGATGTCGCCGGTGGCTCTGTCGAAGCCGGCGCGGATGGCGTCAGCTTTGCCAATGCCCGGTTGACGCAGGAGCAGGCTCGGGGTTAGTGGGTGAAGCGGAATTTCATCCGCAATGGTTTCGTAAGTGTTGTCGCGCGAATGTCCTTCGACGAAGATGATCTCGGTCTTGCTCCCCATTTTTGGCACGCGCTCGAAAATGGATTTGATGTTGCCCGCTTCGTTGCGCGCTGCGATAACAACGGAAACGCTGGGCTCGTTATTTACAGGCTGGGGGGTGGCGCGCGCAATCACAAAGTTGGAAAGGGTGAAGTTGTGAAAAGGCCAGAGTTTGGCGAGGTAGCGGTTTGCCAACCCGCCCAGCGGAAGCGGCCAGAGAATTTCCTGCGAGAAGCGAATACCTTCAAAACCGGCAAGGTGCAGCATGTTGTCGATGTCGTCGCGTGTGAGCCAGTTTTGCGGCAGCATGGGCGCGGCTAGGTTCAAGCTTTGCGCAAGCGTGAGTGGAAACTGCCAGACGTGGCTGTAAAAATTAAGAATTATGCGCGTGTGAGGTACACAGAATTTTCGCAGCTGCTCGAAGGCGCTCTGCACATCCCAGAGGTCGTTGACGGTATCGGAGAGGATAATGATGTCAAATTCACCATCCAGCGCAGAGAGGTTGTGCGCATCCATGAGGTAATATTCGAATTCAGGGTGCTGCCTCCTTGCGCGGGCGATCATTTCGGCGGAGAAGTCGATGCCGACGCCGCGCGATGGCCTCATGCGCGCGAGAAGATTGCCGGCGCCGCATCCGATCTCAAGGATGCGCTGGTTGGGGCTGACGAGATACTGATAGATTTCGGATAACCGCTGGTGATACCATTTTCCCATTCCGCGCCAGTGGTCGCGTTTTTGCGCAATTTCATCCCAATGAGTTTGACGTTTTTTTTGATAGGCTTCCATAATTTTCCTTGGCTTTTTGTCGGCACGATTATAATGCTTCTTGTCTTGAGTTCTTTATAAGCGCGGCCTTCTGTCTGTGCGAGTTTGGTTTAATGCCGCGTTGTTGGAAAAATCCGATGATCAGGTGTGTCATGCAGAAAACAGTGCGGTCTTCCCTTCAGGTTTCAATTCAAAAAATTCTCACAACAGGTTGGATCGGGGTATTGGTTTTGGGGATATTGTCGAATCCTTCATTATCCTATCCAGGGCGTGACAGCGGGATTTTCCTTTATATCGGTTCGCTCATCTTGAAGGGAAAATTGCCCTACCTGGCTGCATGGGAAAACAAAGGCCCGCTCGTTTTTTACATTAATGCGCTTGGAATTTTTTTGAGCGATGGTTCCCGGTGGGGTGTCTGGCTGCTTGAGTTCCTTTTTTTGTTTGTTGCGGGATGCATGACTTATATTGTCCTCAAGCGCCTGATGGGAATCCTCCCGGCTCTGGCGGGGACACTTGTCTGGGTTGCCGCTGTGGGAAATGCCCTGCAAGGCGGGAATTACTCAGAGGAATATTCCCTGCTGTTTAGTTTTGCCGCCGCGTTTTTTTATGTGAAAAGCCTGGAACAGCCAGATGGCAAGTGGTTTCCCCTGTTGATCGGGGTTTCCGCAGGATTGAATATTTTGCTGCGTCCCAATAATATAAGTATGCAGGCGGCAGTCGCCGGGGCGTATTTTATTCTGGTGCTTGTCTCCAGGGAATGGCGCTTGTTTATTCAAAGGGCGGTTCTGGTCACGGGCGGCATGTTGGCGGTGCTTGTTCCAGTGATCCTGTACTTCGCCCTGAATGATGCGCTGACTGAAATGATCAACGTAGTGCTTGTGTTCAACTATCAATACAGCAATGGCGGCGGACTATCCCGCATACTCGACGCGATCCTGGGCGCTTTAATGTCATTGGGTTGGGAATATGTGCTCAGCGCCGCGCTTGGATATGTATTATGCGTGTCTGCGGTCTTCAAACGCGGCATGTCCAACACCGTGTTGGGCATGCTGAGTCTGTTGCTGGTCATTGGCTGGCCGGTCGAGGTGATGTTAAGTTCGCTGTCAGGAAGAAACTATCCGCACTACTTTATTGGCTGGGCGCCTTTTCTTGGATTGTTGTGCGCCTTTGCCGTCCATAGTTTGTTTCGACGGGTTGCACTCAGATTTGAAAAATATGAACTTGCGTTGTTGTTGATCTTGTTGGTGATGGCCATCTACGGAAAAATGAACATCTTGATGGACTACGGCTCCGTCCTTGCGCGCGTATGGAATGCTCCGGGCGCGGAGGTGGACTATGTCGACCCGGTCGCTTCCTACCTGCGGGAGAATACAACACCTCAGGATAAAGTCTTCATTTGGGGATTCCGTCCCGTGGTCAACTTCGTCGCGGACAGGGAATCCCCGGTATCCTTCCTGCCATATCCACTGGCGCATGTAAGAACTCCTCTGACAGAACATTGGGCCGACCAGTTTTATTCTCAATTCACAACGAACCCGCCGACCGTGATCGTGAACATGATCGATTTTACAGACAAGGCGCGCATTCCCGATTTGGATACCAAGGTCCGCAAGCAGACTCAAATTAAATGGAAGGATGTTGTCCTTGCTCATAATTATGCCGACATCCTGCAATTCGTCCGGCTGAACTATGTTCGCGTCACAACCATTGATGGGTCTGATATTTATCGCTTGAAAACAAACATGCCCTGATCTTGATTATGGGGAAACAAGTACTCGCGTTTTTTCGCGGCAGAATCCCAATGAGTCCATACGGATTTGCTGGTAGGTTTTCCTGTTTCATTAAATGGGGGCTTATTTTCATAGTGGGGTGATTTTACTTGAATAATATCTCACAAGTTTTGCACAATGGCGGATATCCGCTTCGACTAGGACTTTGAGCGAAAGTAATATCCAAGAGTGGTGGTACAGGGATGTATTTATTTTGCCCGATTACTCTAAAACATGGGGCGCTACGGATTGGTTTGCTGGCTATGTGATTCGATATCCTACTGAGTTTGAAATAGACGCCTCTTCCTCTGATTTTGCTGCGCTTGAAAAAGAAAATTTTTCTAGCTATAAGCGCTCTTCTTATTTTTGGAATGATGAGTTTCGCTAATTCGTCGTTCAGCACCGCTCAATCAGAATCAACTTATCATATTCCTGATACTCCTGAAGTAAAGGAAGTTATGAAAACCGTTGAAAAAGCAAACGATGTTGAGGCGGAAGCTGCATATACTTTTGATATTAAGAAATTTCCAACAGTTTTTATTAATGACCTGCGTTTCCCTGTAAGTTCAGGAACACTAGAAACAATTAGGGAGTTAACAAATAATCCATCTTTGGAATCTGCTGGTTGGTTAGATTACAAAGCAGCGTTCTATTCATGGAGAATAGAACGCCACACTTAATGCTGAAAAAATTACTGAGAAGGCAAACGCAGAAAATCGAACATTGACGATGGATGAAAGCAAATCCCTCATTGACTCGAACGGACGAATAGCACCCGCGCTTCACAAGGACCAACAAGAAATCAGACTTTGGTTTTTATGTCTGTTGATGTTAGTGAAGATGTCGCGACTGTAATATTAGATGATGGCACTTATACAGCCGAATTGACTTTGGTGCTGGTTGATGAAAAGTGGTATATTGCGGGCTTCAAAGGTATGTCGGTGAACGTCTGATTTTATTACAAGGAGAAAAAATGAACATCATCATAAACATCATTATCGGTATCGTGGCACTTTTGCATGGCTACTTCCTCATTCTTGAAATGTTCCTATGGGAAAAGCCAGCGGGGCGCAAGTCCTTTCGCACCACTGCGGAATTCGCGGCGCAGTCCAAAACACTGGCGGCAAATCAAGGTTTGTATAATGGCTTCCTCGCGGCGGGGCTGATCTGGGGGCTATTTGCAGATGACGCGGTGAAGATCTTCTTCCTCAGTTGTGTCATCATCGCGGGACTCTTTGGCGCATACACAGTCAGCAAAAGGATATTTTATATTCAGGCATTGCCTGCTTTGATCGGGCTGGTGCTTGTTTTGGTCACCTAATGGAGTGCGGACTTCAGTCCGCAAGAATCAAGGGGCAGACTAAAGTCTGCGCTCCAGTAACAAGCCTAAAGTCGGGACTTCGCGTCCCGACTTTTTGATTCACATGATTACGGTGACTACACTCCGCGCAATCCATGACAATCATCACTAACCAAAAAGGGGAGAAAGACTACAATAAATCTCGAATTGATGGATTCATCTTATCCCGCAAGGAGAAGAACGGCCAATGGAAGTTTACAATCACGATCTGATCATTTTAGGCACCGGCTTGGCAGGCTTACGCGCCGCGCTTGAAGCCTCACAGCAAAGCAAAGGGGAACTGGACATCGCTTTGGTCTCGAAACTACAACTCATGCGCGCCCATTCCGTGGCTGCTGAAGGCGGCACTGCCGCTGTCATGCGCCAGGATATGGGCGACAGCTACGAACTCCACGCCTGGGATACGGTCAAAGGTTCTGACTTTTTGGCTGATCAGGATGTAGTCGATTTCTTCGTGCATGAGATGCCGAAGGAAATTTTGCATCTCGACCACTGGGGCATTCCCTGGTCGAGAACCGAAGACGGTCACATCGCACAGCGACCATTTGGCGGTCACTCTTATCCCCGGGCAGTTTTTGCCGCGGATAAGACAGGTCACCTTGAAATGCAGACCCTGTACGACACCCTGATGAAGCACACCAAGAAGATCAATCGCTATGATGAGGGCTTTGTCACATCCATCCTCATCGAAAACGGACGCTTCGCTGGCTTGACCATGATCGATATGATCAACGGCCGCTTTGTGCTGATTCGTGGCAAGGCGCTCATTCTTGCGACGGGTGGGGCTGGTCAGATATTCGGATTCACCACCTACTCTGAAACAGTGACCGGCGACGGGCTGGCAATGGCATATCGCGCCGGGCTGACTCTTAAGGATATGGAGTTCATCCAATTCCATCCCACAGGACTCATCCCCAGCGGCATTTTGATGACCGAAGCCTGCCGCGGTGAAGGTGGAACATTACTTAACTCAAACGGTGAGCGTTTCATGGGGAATTACGCTCCCTCCAAAATGGAACTCGCGCCGCGCGACATGGTCTCCCGTTCAGAGATGACCGAGATCGAAGCAGGTCGCGGCTTTCCTGGACCTGATGGGCTGGATTACATCCATTTGGATCTGCGCCACCTTGGCAGGGCGAAACTACTCGAACGCCTCCCGCTCATCCGTGAAGTGACCATCAAACATATTGGGCTTGATCCCATAGACAAGCCGATCCCGATCCGCCCTGTGGCGCATTACACCATGGGCGGCGTACATACAGACATCAAGGGACACACGCCTATTGAAAACATCTGGGCGGCGGGAGAAGTCGCGTGTGTATCTCTGCACGGCGCGAACCGACTCGGCGCAAACTCCACGGCGGAATGTCTGGTTTGGGGACGCGTCGCTGGTGAAGAAGCGGCCCGCTATTGCGCGAATGCGTCAGCGGCGGAAATGCCTAAGACGGCTGAGCAGGAATGGGCGAAGATCGAAGCGTTGATCCAATCCAAAGGCACGGAAGACCATTATCAAATCCGAAAAGAATTAAGAAAGAATCTCGATGCCACAATGGGCGTCTTCCGCACTGGCGAGCAGATGGAAGCGGGTTTGAAGAAGATCCGCGAATTGAAGGAACGCTACAAGTCCATTTCGTTGAAGGACAAGAGCCTGCGCTACAACACCGATCTTGAGCGTGCCGTTGAAACTGGATTCATGATCGACGTGGCGGAAGTTGCCACACTCGGCGCGTTGACAAGGACTGAATCACGCGGCGGTCATGCTCGACGCGATTACAAAGTCCGCGACGATGAGAATTGGTTGAAGCACACCATGGCGACTTATACCGAAGCTGGGCCGAAACTTAGCTACAGCAAAGTGGATATTTCAATGTGGAAGCCTGTCGAAAGGAAATATTAATCATGGCAAACAAACCTACTGCTTATAACAACAGACTCGGACTCAAGGGCTGGGTGTACGCGGGCAACTATACATTTGAACGTTACTTATATATTGGTCACCGCCTTTCGGGGCTGGGATTGATCGCTTACATGGTTCTGCATATCATCGAGACTGCAAATCGTATGCGCGGCGAGGAAGCCTGGGCGGCTTTGATGGGATTGTTCGCGTCGCCTGTGTTCAAGATCGTCGAGTATTTGCTCTTTGCTGCGGCGGTTTTCCATGCGATGAATGGCGTGCGCCTGCTGCTGGTGGAACTTGGTTTCTTTTTGGGCAAACCGCAGGAGCCCATCTTCCCGTATAAATCATCTGTTATGAAGCATCGACCTTTAACGTACATCATCATGCTGCTGGCTGGGCTGTTGATGGCGCTGGGCGGTTCGAGCTTGTTCTTCAAGTAGGAGATATCTCATGCGTGAAACTCGTTTATGGTCTTTACATATTCTGGTCATTCCAGTCATTGCAGTTTTGCTTGGGATGCACTTCGCTGTCCAGCATTATGCGCCCGTCTTTTATGGAATGAGCGTGGAAAAGGCGCGTGATTTTGCGACGATGATCGAACGCGGCAGAAGCACGGCTCAGTTCGTTGTGTATATCCTCCTGCTTGCCGCAGGTCTGTATCATGGACTATATGGTACGCGCGGGATCATCCGCGAATTACCGCTTTCGCCTGCAATGGCAAAGGTTGTGGATTGGGGCATTTTAACGGTTGGCGTATTGATCTTCGCACTTGGCGCGTACGTGACCTGGTGGACGTTCGTTCACCCTGGAGTATGAGACATGACTGACACAAAACAAATCACATTTCGCATCCGCCGCTATGACCCTGATTTGGATACCATTCCGCATTGGGAGGAACATAAACTGAATGTCCCTGATGGCATGACCGTGCTCGAGGCGTTGCAGGAGATCAAAGCGGAGCAGGCGCCGACCCTAGCTTGGCGTTCGTCCTGCCGTATGGGAGTCTGCGGTTCATGCGGAATGTTCATCAACCACCTGCCGATGCTTGCTTGTCAGACCCAGGTGCTGCACCTCGGCACGGATGTGGTCACTGTCGCGCCGTTGCCGAACTATGACAACGTCAAAGACCTTGTGCCGAATTTGGAGCCGTTGATTCAGAAGCACGCCGCCATCAAGCCGTTCATCATCCTCACCAACTCGAAGGAAATTGACGAGCCGACAGGCGAATTTATCCAGACCCCTGAGCAGCGCGATGAGTACAGCCAGTTCACCTTCTGCATCAAATGCGGATTGTGTCTCGCGGCCTGCCCCACCGTTGCAACAGATCCGCTCTTCCTTGGACCTCAGGCGTTGGCGCAAGCATACCGCTATACCGTCGACAACCGTGATTGCGGTTTGCAGGAGCGGCTTGAAGCCATTGACGCATTCCATGGACCATATCAATGTCACATGGCGGGCGCGTGCTCACAAGCTTGTCCCAAGGGCGTTGACCCTGCCTTCGGCATTCAACTGCTCAAGCGCACATTGGTGTTGGACAGCATTGGATTCGGCAAAAAGAAATCATCTGTTGCAAAGGTCATGCCCCTGGCGGATATCGTGAAGCAGATCGAAGAATTCGCTCCGCCGCCGCGAACCGTGGGAAAATAATTGATAATAAAAAATCGCATCAGCAAAGATGCGATTTTTTATTGATTATAGAGGAGGGATGGGGCAAAGCCTTTTAATTTGTGACCGTAATGGCCAGTTTCATTCCATCGTCATAGTGTCTTTGTATAAGACAGGACAACTCCAACTGTGTTGAAGCGGCAGTATCGGGAAATGTGTATTGAACAGTGACTTCTGCGCCGCCACCCAATTGACTTTTTGGAACAGCGAGCAAGGCGGTTTTCAAGGCCGCATTAAGACCGCCAGTAACAGAAACAGGCTGGGCAATATTAAAATTGTGAGAGTGACTTCCTTTATTGGTGATCACAAAGGTGTATGGCACTCCGACCTGGAACGTAGTCAATGAAGATTCGATGGTGTTATCATCCAATGTGATGATCACTTCGGTACCGGTTGACAGCGCTTCGGTAACTGTGGATTGGGCGGGTGCTTCACCAGCATCAGGCTGTAAGATGGGAACTTGCGTCGCAGCCGGCGTAGAACTTCCGCAGGCGGTCACAAGGATCAGAGTACTGACAACGATAACCATTAAAGCAATTCTTTTCATTATGTTATTCTCCTTTTTGGTATGATGAGATTGTGACCTTTACTTTTACTTTCGATTAAACATTCTAATCATTTACTTAACTCACCTTACGCAGTCCAGCCTGTAGCGCGACACATTTTCCCCGTATGGGGGTTTATGTCGCCCATTTTGCGAGACTGCGAAGCGTCTCGCGTTACCGCGTAAGGTGAGTTACTTAACTGATTTTTTCGTTGCTTATCCCTTGGGCGTATTCCTCGCAATGATGTATTAATTCGATTAGAATTACGCGGTTTCCACGAAAAGTGGAACAAATTTCGCTGCGAATTATTTTTTCCAAGGAGGCATGGATGGGCTTGAATAGAAATGTAAGCCTGATGACCGCCCTGCGATACAAGGGACAGGGTCCATTTCTGACCTACATTCTTCATCGCATCGGCGGGTTGGGGATGGCAATCTTCATTACAGTGCATTTACTGGCATCGTTCTTGAGCGGCAAGGGCGGGCACTTCATCAACGCAATATACGAAAATTGGGTCTTCCAGATATTTATTTTCTTCTGCGTGCTATTCCACGCCATCAACGGCTTGCGGATCACGATCCTCGACCTGTTTCCAAAGCTGATCCCCTATCATCGTCAGGCAATTACCATCGAATGGGTGGCCTTCCTGGCGATTTATGGTTTCGCGGTCTTTACCATTATCCGCACGGGATTGGGAGGTTAGCATGACAACGAAATCGAGAAATCTATCCATTGCCAAACGCGGACTGATGAGCTTCGAAACCGTCATGTGGGTCTTTACACGCCTCTCTGCCCTCGGGATGTATGCTCTGATCGTCTTTGGGCTGATCGGTGCGTTGATCATGGGCGCGCGCAACAATATGAACTTCGCCGACGTAATGCGTTGGGCGTTCATGCCCAACGTTACGCATGTTGAAAGTACAGACCTCGTTGATACAACTCCGTGGTCATCGCCATTGTGGAAATTGACAGCCAGCGCACTCCTCATCATTGCGGTGGGACATGGCGTGCATGGGTTGGTCGTCATCGCGGATGATTACATCGCCACAAAAAAGGGACGCGGCATCGTCCGTATCTTCAGCGGCGTGATGATCCTCTCGATGATCGTCATTGGCTTGTATCTTATTTGGACCTCGTAAAAAAATAATTAACCGCTAAGAACGCTAAGAGCGCAAAGTTTTATTTTTTTTCTTAGCGGCCTTCGCGTGCTTCGCGGTGAAAAGGTTTAGGAGCAATAATTCATGGCAAAAGTTCATCAATTTGATGTGGTCGTTGTTGGCGGCGGCGGGGCGGGACTCATGGCGGGGCTGTACGCATCCAGAACGGCGAAGACTGCTGTTATCAGCAAGATGTACCCCACGCGTTCTCATACGGGCGCGGCGCAGGGCGGCATTGCCGCGGCGCTTGGCAACAGTGAAGGCGATAATCCCGCATGGCACATGTACGACACGGTCAAAGGGTCGGATTATTTGGGCGATCAGGATGCGATTGAATTCATGACGAGTGAAGCGCCGCAAGCTGTGATCGAACTGGAAAACATGGGTCTGCCATTTGACCGGACTCCCGAAGGCCGCATCTCACAGCGACCGTTTGGCGGACACACCAACAATGAAACTGGCAAACCCGTGAGAAGGGCCGCGCACGCCGCAGACCGCACGGGACACATGATTTTGCAAACACTGTATCAACAGTGCCTTAAAAACAAAGTCAATTTCTTCGATGAATATCAAGTGCTTGATTTCATCATGGTGAATGGCAAGGCTGCGGGCGTTGTGGCGGTGGAACTCTCCACCGGTGAATTGCATACCATCCATGCGAAAGCTGTCATCTTCGCCACAGGCGGACATGGCCGCATTTTCGAGGTCACATCCAATGCCTATGCTTATACGGGTGACGGCGCGGCGATCCTGCTCCGCAAGGGAATTCCGCTGGAGGATATGGAATTCTTTCAGTTCCATCCAACGGGTATTTATAAGCTCGGCATTCTGATTACAGAAGGTGTACGCGGTGAAGGCGGTGTGTTGATCAATGGCAAGGGTGAGCGTTTCATGCCCAGGTATGCGCCGACCATCAAAGACCTGGCTTCACGGGATGTGGTCAGCCGTGCCATTTATACAGAGATCAAAGAAGGGCGCGGCGTTGACGGCAAGAACTACGTCTATCTCGATATTCGGCCTGAAACCGTCAACAAGTTCGCGGCGGAAGATGGCCGCACGAACCCCGACGGTTCAAAATTTAATCTGACGGCTGAACAGGTGTTGAAGAAGCTGCCCGATATTATTGATTTCTGCCGCGTGTATCTGGGCGTTGACCCGGTCACACAGATGATGCCAATCCAACCGACGGCGCATTACACCATGGGCGGCATCCCGACCAATAAGTTTGGCGAAGTTGTTATTGACGATAAGAACACAGTTTTGCCCGGGCTTTATGCGGCTGGAGAATGCGCCTGTGTTTCGGTGCATGGCGGCAACCGTTTGGGATGCAATTCACTGCTTGATCTGGTTGTCTTCGGCAAACACGCGGGGTTGCGCGCGGCGGAGTACGCGAAGACTGCCGAGTTTGAGAAACTGCCCGAGAACGCTGAATCAGCCGCAAGGTCCGAATTTGAAGCGCTCCGCAAAGGGTCAGGTAAAGAAAACGTGTTCGACCTGTCCAACGAGATGAAGAAGGTCATGTTCGCAGACGTCGGCATTTATCGAAATGAAAAAGATATGCGGAACGCTTTGGAAAAAGTGCGCGAGTTGAAGAGTCGATTCAAAGATGTGACCGTGAACGACACTGGCAAAATTTTCAACACCGAATTGTTGAACGCATGGGAATTCGGCAACCTGCTCGATATTGCTGAAGTGGTTGCATTGAGCGCACTCAATCGCAAAGAATCTCGCGGCGGACATTCGCGCGAAGATTTCCCCGAGCGTGATGATAAGAATTGGCTCAAGCACACGCTGGTATGGAACAAGAACGGCAAGTTGGAAATTGATTACAAACCAGTGGTCATCACCAGACATCAACCCAAAGCAAGAGTTTATTAAAAATAGGTTTCCGTCATTGCGAGGAGGGCGCTCTTCTCGACGAAGCAATCTCCTGCATTGCATGGGAGATTGCTTCGGGCAAAGAACGCCCTCGCAATGACGAGAGGAGTCATTTATGGAAATTACAATCAAAATCTTCCGTTACGATCCTGAGAAAGACACGCGCGGCCATTACGAAACTTATGTGGTGGAAGGCGACGAGAATGACCGCGTATTGGATGTGCTTGAGTTGGTGAAAGGCAAAACCGACGGCTCGCTGGCATTCCGTCGTTCGTGCGCGCATGGTGTGTGCGGTTCGGATGCGATGCGCATCAATGGCCGCAATCATCTGGCTTGCAAAACTTTGGTGCGCGATGTGGGTGCGAATATCACCGTGGAGCCTGTGCTCGGCTTGAAGGTCAAAAAAGACCTGGTTGTGGATATGGATCCGTTCTTCGATAACTACAAGAAGATGCTTCCGTATTTGATCAACGAAAGCCCATTGCCCGCTGACGGACGCGAACGTTTGCAAAGCCCCGAAGACCGCGCGCGCTTCGATGAATCAACGAAGTGTATTTTGTGTGCGGCCTGCACGACTTCATGCCCATCCTATTGGGCGAATGGAAACTATTATGGCCCCGCTGCCATCGTCACCGCGCATCGCTTTATCTTCGACAGCCGCGATGAAGGCGCTTCGGAGCGTTTGCACATTTTGAGCGAGACCGATGGTACGGTGCGTTGTCACACGGCGTACAACTGCACCGAAGCCTGTCCGCGTGACATTAAGATCACGAAGGCCATTGGCGAAGTGAAGATGGCAATGGTGACGGGTAAGCTGGATTAGTTTCAGTAATCAGTAACCAGTGAACAGTAAACCGCGTCTGGAAAGATGTGGTTTACTTTTTTAAAGTATAGGAGACATATCATGAACATATTGAAAATAGCTGCATTCTCACATCAAGGGAAAGGCGGCAACCCTGCTGGCGTGGTGTTTAGTGACGTAATGCCTGCTGCGGAGGAAATGCTTGACGCTGCAAGGCAAGTCGGATATTCTGAAACTGCTTTTTTGGTGAAACACGCGGATGGCTGGAGAGTCCGCTATTTTGCGCCGGAGATGGAAGTCCCATTTTGCGGCCATGCCACCATTGCAAGTGGAGCGGCTTTGGGGGAGCGTTTTGGCGAGGGAAATTACAAACTTTTTCTGAATGAAGGCGAAATCAGTGTAAGTGCGGAAAAATCTGAGAGCGGCGTTTTTACAGCAACGCTTCAATCGCCTGAAACCTGGTCCAGGGATGTGCCAAAAGTTTATGTGGATAAAATCCTCGCGGCTTTTACTTTGGGAAATGACAGTCTTGACCCTGAATTTCCAGTCCGGTTTGCTTTTGCAGGCGCAAAGCATTTGATTCTGGTTGTAAAAGACCGCAAGACGCTTGCGGATATGAGCTATCCATTTGATGTTGTCAAAGCGCTTATGGCTGAAGAGGATTTGGTGACAATCAGCATTTTATGGCGCGAATCCGATGAGCTGTTTCATTCCCGCAATGCTTTCGCCTCCGGCGGGGTATATGAAGACCCAGCCACTGGCGCGGCAGCGGCAGGCTTGGCGGGTTATTTGCGGGATATTAATTGGCAGGGTAAAAAAGCGTTCAAGATTTTGCAGGGGGAAGATATGGGAATGCCTTCCCGTTTATTGGTGCGATACGGTTCGAGGGCGGGTGAGAGCGTGTCAGTGAGCGGCGAAGTGCGCTATATTTCTGATAATAAGTAGCGGCTCATGTGTAATCCGTGTGCGGACGTTAGAGAACGTCCGCTACGCGATAACCATTTTGCACATTCTTTACAGATGAACCTAAGTAGAATGATTCAAATCAACTTGAAAAAAAGGTGGGCAATGGTTAAGCGAGTCCATCAAGATCACGAAGGCCATCAGTGAAGTGAAGACGGCAATGGTGACAGGGAAGGTTGATCGATAATATAAGCCGCGCAATGCGCGGCTTATTGCTTTTAATTTCGAATTGCCTATAATATTTATACTTGGAGGAATAATGTTGTTTTCTTTCAACAGATCAAAACATCATTTTCGGGTCGGGAAATAACTGCGATAATTTCCAACTCTGAGTAAATCATAAGCTGTTTATATGCGGTCTTCAAGGAGCTAGTATGCGTCATAACCAGGGTGTCCGTGTTGAAAAAGGTTACCGTCGCCGGGCGAGTCAGGGTGGGGTGATTCTTTTCATGGTTTTGATGGCCGCTTTTCTACCCTTCACGGCGTACGGCCAGCCCCGCACGGTGCGTGTCGGTGTTTATCAGAATGAGCCAAAGATTTTTATGGATAAGAACAGCAATGCCTCTGGGATCTTCATTGAACTTCTAAATGAAATAGCCGCGCAGGAAGGCTGGACTCTGGTTTATGTGCGGTGTGACTGGGCAGGCTGTCTGCAAGCCCTGGAAGAGGGGAAAATTGATCTGATGCCGGACGTGGCTTATTCGGAGGAACGGGATGGACTATATGATTTCCACCAGACTCCGGTGATCGAAAGCTGGTCGAGGGTATATTCTTCTTCAAGTACGCCGATCACCAAGATATCCGATCTGAATGGCAAACGGATCGCAGTGCTGCGGGGTTCCATCCAGCAGGCTGTTTTCGAGCAATTGATGCAAGGGTTCGGATATGAGGTAACGATTGTCCCTGCCGATTCGTTCGAAAAGGTTTTTGCCCTCGCGGCAGAAGGGTCAGCCGATGCGGCCATTTCCAACCATCTGTTTGGGGATTATTCCCACGAGAAATTTGGGCTGTTAAAGACAACCTTCGATTTCAACCCGGTCGCGTTATATTTCGCAACCGCCAATGGGCGGAATCATGACCTGCTTGAAGCCATAGACCGTAACCTCAACAACTGGATTCCTGAATCCAGTTCAACATATTACACGACGCTCGGCAAGTGGGCGGGAAAAGAAACGAACTATCGTGTGCCCCAGTATATCTTCTGGATAATCGGCGGCATCATCAGCTTGCTGGTTATTGCTGCTGGAATCATCTTCCTGCTCCGTCAGCAGGTCAAGGTCAGGACGCAACATCTTGAGCAGGCCAATGCAGGATTGCAGGAAAGCCAGCAGCGCTATCAAACCCTGGCGAGGATTTCTCCGGTTGGGATCTTTCAGACTGATATAAAGGGCACCACCACCTATGTCAACCCAAAATGGTGTGCGATCTCCGGTTTGACAGTTGCTCAAGCCTTGGGAGATGGCTGGCTGGAAGCTGTTCACCCGGATGACAGGGAAAGACTAAGCAAGGGCTGGCATGAATCGGCCCAACACGGCCAAGCCTCTTATTCAGATTATCGTTTTGTGCGACCGGATGGAACACTTGCCTGGGTGATGGGACAGGCGGTTCCAGAAATGAGTCCCGATGGTCAGATAATCGGGTATGTTGGCACGATCACCGACATTACCGAACGCAAGCAGGCAGAGGAGAAAATTTCCAAACTCAATGCCGAACTGGAACTGCGAGTTCAGGAACGCACCTTACAGCTTGAAGTCGCCAACAAGGACCTTGAATCATTTTCCTATTCAGTCTCGCATGACCTGCGCGCTCCATTGCGCGCCGTGAGCGGATTCGCCGAAATCATCGCCCGCCGCCATCGCGCCAGCTTGAACGAGGAAGGACAGCATTACATGGATAATATCGTTCAGGCCAGTGAGCGTATGGGGCACTTGATTGACGACCTGCTGAAGTATGCGCGTCTCGGACGATCCAGTGTGCGGCAGGAACCGGTGTCACTTGCCAGCCTCATGCATGAAATCAGCAAAAATATGCAGCCCCGCCTGAATGAAATCCATGGCACACTCAACATTGCGGAAGACCTTCCTTCTGTCATGGGTGACCTGACCCTCCTGCGGCAAATTTTCAACAACCTTTTGGAAAATGCTGTCAAATATCATAAGGCAGATTATCCCCCAAATGTGACGGTTGCCTGTCAGACCGAAGGCAGGTATATTGTTGTTAGCGTCGCTGATACCGGTATCGGCATTCCCACTGAGTATCAGGAAAAAATCTTCAACATCTTTCAACGCCTGCACTCTGAAGACGAATACCCCGGCACTGGAATCGGATTGGCAACGGTCAAGAAATCGGTTGAGTTGCTGGGAGGCAGGGTGTGGGTGGAGTCAAAGACGGGAGAGGGTTCGAAGTTTTCAGTAAAGTTGACTCGTGCAGTCTAAAGCCTGGAACAGCGCTTGATTTTTAATTACTCACCTTACGCAAAAAAGTTGGACTGCGGACTTTAGTCCGCTTCTTGCCGAAAACGCGGACTAAAGTCCGCAGTCCGAACAAAAAAAACAGGCTTCTCGAAGAAAACTGCGTAAGGTGAGTTAATCAGTCACCTACCGTGCCCATGCATGATTCCCTGAGCGACAGCGAAAGGGTCTCTGAGAAAATCGTAGAGATGTTTCGCCTCGCTCAACATGACAATGCATAAGCTGAGTTAGTCAACACAAATCAAATCCGCCCAATCAGATGATGCTCATGATGAATAACTCAAAAAGTGGAAACTCCTATACCCTACTACAATTCACCCACCAAGAGAACTAACCCATGGAAAAAAACGCCCATATTCTGCTTGTCGAAGATAACCGCATGGATATTGAATTGACGCTGGATGCCTTCAAGGAAGCGCGGCTCAAGAATACAATTCAAGTCGCCAAAAACGGCGAGGAAGCATTGGATTATCTTTTCGGACGCGGCAAATACGCTGATCGCGAATCCTATCCCATGCCAAACCTGGTCTTGTTGGACCTGAAACTCCCCCGCGTAGACGGGTTCGAGGTATTACGCCAGGTCAAATCTGAGCCGATTCTCAAACGCCTGCCGGTTGTGATCCTCACCTCTTCGAAAGAAGAAGGTGACCGCGCGCTTTCATACGACATTGGCGCAAATAGTTACCTTGTCAAGCCGGTCTCCTTTGATGGTTTTCTGGGCGTTGTCCGCCAGATTGAAGGCTACTGGCTCACTCTCAATGTTGCCCCGCCGGGAAATGACCTATGAGCAGTTCCATTCGCATCCTTTATGTGGACGATTCTTCACTGGACCGTGAACTGGTCTGTGACACGCTGGAAAAGGAAAACGGCGGCTTTGAAGTTGTAGTAGCCGCTTCACGCGCTGACTTTGAAACTGCTCTTGCCAACGGAGAGTTTGATCTCATCCTTAGCGACTTCAACATCCTCGGCTTCGAGGGTTTGCAGGTGCTTGAAGCGGTACATCTCAAAGACGCGAATCTGCCCGTTGTTATCGTAACAGGCACGGGGTCCGAAGAGATCGCGGTGGAAGCCATGAAGCGCGGCGCGGCGGATTACGTTATCAAAACCCCCAGTCACATCCAGCGCCTGCCGCAAACCATCCACGCGGCGCTTGAAAGAAAACATCTTCAAGAGGAACGCAGGCGGGCGGAGGAAAGGATACGCCGACAGGTTAATTATCTGACGGCTCTGCAGGATATTGACCGTACGATTGCATCTGCTTTTGGGGCACAGTTGAGTTTGAAGGCCCTGATCTCAAAGGCCACGTCGCTTTTGGCTGTGGATGCGGCGGCGGTAGTACTGGTTAACTTTTCCACGAATACGCTCCAATATACGGCCACCGAAGGGTTTCGAACTGATCTATCCAAAGCTGCAAACATTAAATCGAAAGATGGATATGCCAGCCGGGTTGCCCTTGAACAGCGAATCGTAAAAATTCCCAACCCGATGAATAACCCTGACAATGATTTCCTCACGGAATTCTTCAAGGAGGATGGCTTTGTCAATTACCACGGTGCGCCATTGATCATCAAGGGCAAAGTGATCGGCGTGCTGGAGGTGTTTCACCGTTCCTATTCGAAACGCGACCAGGAATGGCTTGACTTTTTAAATGCTCTGGCTGGACAGGCAGCCATTGCAATTCACAACGCCGAGCTTTTTGACAGGCTGCAACACTCCAATGACGAACTTATTCAGGCCTACAATGCGACCATTGAAGGCTGGTCGCGGGCAATGGATTTGCGCGACAGGGAGACCGAGGGGCATACCCAGCGTGTGACCGATATGGCACTACGGCTGGCGGCTCTAATGGGCTTTGACGATAAAGAGCAACTCCACATCCGCCGCGGTGCGCTGTTGCACGATATTGGCAAACTGGGCGTGCCAGACTCGATCCTGCTCAAACCCGGCACACTCACCGATGAGGAACGGGCTATCATACGCAAGCATCCAGCCTATGCCTATGAAATGCTTTCCTCCGTTGAGTATTTAAAGCCCGCGCTGGATATTCCCTATTGTCATCATGAAAAATGGGACGGTACAGGCTATCCGCGCGGACTGAAAGGGGAGGAGATTCCGCTCACAGCGCGCATCTTTACCATAGTGGATGTATGGGATGCCCTGCGTTCAGACCGTCCCTACCGCGAAAGCTGGTCCAGGGAAAAAGTATTGGATTACATCCGTGCTGAATCAGGAAAACAATTTGATCCGCAAGTTGTTGAATCGTTCTTACTGCTGGACTTATAATCAGCCAGGGAGCGTAAAATGTCATCAAGTCAAACTACAGTGGATTTTATTATCGGCCAAATGTTGGGCGCGGGGGAAGTCTCTTATAAGAAGATGTTTGGCGAGTATGGAATTTATTGCGAAGGGAAAATGGTCGCTTCGGTTTGCGATGACCAACTCTTCGTCAAGCCCACAACTCGCGGCAGGGCTTATATCGGGGAAGTAGTGGAAGCATCGCCCTATCCCGGCGCAAAACCAAACTTTTTGATTTCCGATAAGAAATTAGAAGATGGACAATGGCTAAGCGAGTTGATCAGGATCACAGCCGAAGAACTTCCCGTTCCAGCGAAGAAGAAAAAGTAGGTCTCTTGCATAAGTAGTTGTACCAGCCACAGAGCACACAGAGTCTTTTGAGAAGAACCTTTAAAACTCTGTTTTTCTCGGCGGCCTCTGCGGCAAAAAAACTTTTGGAAGAGACAAGCAAATAAAATTGGAGATAGGAATATGTCACCTGTAGTCGAAACTTCAACACCGCCCAATACCCCCACTCCCATTGGGCCGTACAATCACATCGCGCAGGTCGGACAATTTATCAGCGTAGGCGGAACCGCCGGCGTGGACCCGGCTACAGGTCAACTTGCGGGAAGCGATGCGTACTCGCAAACGAAGCAAATCCTGGAATCCTTTCGAGTCATGCTCGAAAGCGTGGAATCGGATTTGAATCATGTAGTGCATATCAATATCTTTCTCAAGAATATGAGCGATTTCGACGAGATGAACCGGGCTTATGTCGAGAAAATGGGCGATCATCGCCCGGCGCGGACGGTCATCGGAGTGAATGAACTCCCCAAGCCCGGAGTTTTATTGACCATGAATATGACCGCTGTTACAAAAGAATAGGAAGGGAGCAAACTTATCTACAAACTTTTAGTACACCGAATAGGAATCCACGCGTTTTATCTGCCGGCATGGGTGCTATAATGATAAATAACATTTCGTGAAGTTTCCCCATAATACGGAATTAAATTCCAGAAGGATAAACCGATGCCAGCAATAAATTATCAATACGAGAAACGCAAAAAAGAATTGGAAAAGAAAAAGAAGAAGGCCGAAAAGGAACGCCAGAAAGAGATCAAGAAGAATAGCAACAAGCCAAAAGAGACTCCGCCCCCTCCTGTCGCTCCCGAAAAATAACGCGGACTGGTCTTCATCACATCCCGCAGACTCAGAATCTGCGGGATGTTGCTTTCATACATGATATGATCTTGCCGGATCCCAACATATAATTCTTCAGGAGCCGCACATGAACAGTCAACTGATCAACATTGATTGGAATTACTCGGGCAAGCCGGATGGATTCTTCGGCACAGGCGCAACGCGCACTGAACAAGCCATCGTCTGGGTTGGCGGCGTGACCGGCACTTGCATCGTCATCTGGCACGCATGGACTCAATTCCTGCCCTGGGCGTGGTGGCAATATATCATTGCGGTATTGCTTGCGCTGGATGTGCTGGGTGGCGTGGCGGCGAACTCCCTCAACAGTTGCAAACGTTATTATCATTCCCCCATCAAACCCGAAGAGACGGGCTTCACCGGGCTGGCAAAAAATCATTTTGTATTTACGCTATTACATGTTCATCCGATATTGATCGGGCTTTTATTTTCGCTGAATTTGCAATATGGATATGGCATCCTCTGGTATCTGGCTTTGGTTTTATCCTCCCTGCTGGTGCTGGGGATTCCGCTTTACCTGCAACGCGCCACTGCCATGGGAATCATCATGACCGCCATCCTGGCAAATTTTTACCTTATCCAGCCTGTTCCCGGGTTCGAGTGGCTTATCCCCGCGTTATTTTTGAAGATCGTTTACGGTCACATCGTGCGGGAAGAGCCGTATCGGCCGTAACCTTTTCGCTCAAAAAAACTCAATTTTTACGGTTTTTTCTTCAAAAAAAGAACCGTTAAGAAACTCTAACCTTTTTCCAACGCAGAGTCTCTTGGCTTTTTGGTACAATGCCTCAACAGTATAGGAGATTATCATGGCTGGAATGGAACGATTTACACAACGAGCAAGGCGTGTACTCAGCCTCGCACATCAGGAAGCAGAGCGCGCCCGTCAAAACAATATTGGAACTGAACATCTTATTCTTGGTTTAATGGATGAAGAGGGCGGAGTTGCCGGCCGCGTATTACGAGATCTCGGCATGACACCTGAACGTGTGCGCGAAGTGGTCCAGCGCGTTTCCGGCGCCGCGGCCAACTTTGACCCCAATCGTATCGAACTGGCCCCCGAAACTCAACAAGTTCTCGAATATGCAATTGACGAGGCCCGCCGCCTCGGGCATCACTACATCGGCACCGAGCACATCCTGCTTGGGCTGATCCGCGTTGAATCAACCGGGATGGAAGTGCTGCGCAGACTCGGCATTACCGGGGATCAGATCCGCAGGCAGACTCGCCGCGTCTTGAATGAATCCGCATCACCTTCCTCGCCGACGCCTGCCGGCCCTCAAACGGGCAAAGGCGGCGCCTCGGCATCCTCCCCCAAAACCCCGCTCGTAGATCAACTCGCCACCGATTTAACATCGAAGGCCGAAGAGAAAAAACTGGACCCCGTCATTGGGCGTCAAATGGAAATTGAACGCGTCATTCAAATTTTGGCGCGCCGCACAAAGAACAACCCCGCGCTCATTGGCGAGCCCGGTGTCGGCAAGACCGCCATCGTGGAAGGACTCGCTCAACGCATTATCGATGGCGATGTCCCCGCTCCGTTGATGAACAAGCGCGTGCTTCAATTGGATGTGGGTTCGCTCGTGGCCGGCACCATGTATCGTGGTCAGTTCGAGGAAAGACTCAAACGGATCATTGATGAGTTAAAACTATCGGGTTCGATCCTGTTCATTGACGAGGTCCATATGCTGGTCGGGGCGGGAGCCGCAGGGTCATCCGTCGATGCGGCCAATATCCTCAAGCCCGCATTGTCGCGCGGCGAATTGCAAGTCATCGGCGCGACCACATTGGATGAATATCGCAAACATATCGAATCGGATGCCGCGCTCGAACGCCGCTTCCAACCTGTTCAGGTGGATGAACCTTCTGAAGAGGAAACCATTGCCATTCTCAAAGGCATTCGCAGCGCATACGAAGAGCATCATCATTTGGTGATCTCCGACGAGGCGCTTGAAGCCGCAACACATTTATCATCCCGTTATGTTACTGAAAGATTTTTACCAGACAAGGCTATTGACCTGATCGATGAATCATCCTCCCGCGTGCGCATGTATAAGAGTCCCGCCGCGAAACACGCCAAGGATCTATTTGGTCAGTTGCGGGCCGCTCGTCAGAATCGAACCCTCGCGCAGGAAGAGGGCAACTCGGAAGACATCAAGGAATGGGAAGAGCGTGAGACAGACCTCGGCCAGCAGATCGAACGCCTGCGCACAGGCTGGGATCGCGCGAACAGCCCCGTGGTTACCGCCGAAGATATTGCCGAAGTCGTCTCCATGTGGACGGGTGTTCCGCTCATGCAGCTTGCAGAAGCAGAATCGCAGCGCCTGCTCAAGATGGAAGATGAGTTACGCAAATCCATCATCGGCCAGGAAGACGCGATTGTTGCCATCTCACGCGCAGTCCGCCGCGCGCGCGCTGGTTTGAAGGACCCGAAGCGCCCGATCGGTTCGTTTATGTTCCTTGGACCCACAGGTGTCGGTAAGACCGAGTTGACCAAGACGCTCGCCAAGTTCATGTTCGGCAGCGAAGACGCCGCCATTCAATTGGATATGTCCGAGTTCATGGAACGTCACACCGCCGCCCGTTTGGTGGGCGCACCTCCCGGATATGTCGGCTATGAAGATGCGGGTCAGCTTACCGAGGCATTGCGCCGCAGACCATACTCGATTATCGTATTCGATGAGATCGAAAAGGCGCACCCTGAAGTACACAACATGCTGCTGCAGATCATGGAGGAAGGTCACCTTAGTGACGCGAAAGGCCGCAAAGTGGATTTCCGCAATGCGATCATCGTCATGACTTCCAACATCGGCGCGGACATGATCAAGAATCAAACTTCGTTCGGCTTTGCAATGAAACGCGACGAGGTCACCGAAGAACGACTCTCCTACGATGATATGCGCAAGAAGCTGAATGAATCTCTCAAGCGCGCCTTCCGCCCCGAGTTCATCAACCGCATGGATTCGGTTGTCATCTTCCGTTCGCTCAACAAGGAAGATATTCAGAAGATCGTTTCTCTTGAATTGGCAAAAGTGTCAGAGCGGCTCAAGGATCACAGCCTTGCGCTCACGGCTTCCGAAGAAGCGCTTTCACTGCTTGCCACGCAGGGATACGATACCGAATTTGGCGCCCGTCCGTTGCGCCGTGTCATCCAGCAGAAAGTGGAAGACCCGCTATCAGACCGTGTGCTGGCCGGTGAATTTGTCGACGGCGATTCGGTCAAGGTTGATGTCAACGAAGACGGCGATCTTGTTCTCGATAAAGCAAAGGCCGAAGAAAAACTGCCAGAGCCAAGTGTTTAGAAAAATAGTAACCCCTAAAGGTCTTTGAGACTTTTAGGGGTTTAAGCCATGAATAAACAAGAACTCCTTAAGCAAGCTGATTACACCTTCCAGCGCGGAAACCGCGAACTGGCAAAGAAGTATTTGTCAGAACTTCTCACTGAATATCCAAACGAAGAATCCGCATGGATGTTACTTGCGCGTGTGGTGGAGGAAAAAGAGCGCAAGATCGAATGTTATGAACGCGTCATAAAGATCAACCCCAACAACAACGAAGCGAAGATCGGAATCATCCGTCTTCAATCTCCCGATAAAACCCTGCCCCTGCACAGCATTATTCACAATAGCCCGAGACCGGTATCCAAACCTGTTAAAAATGCAATGCGCGGAGCCTTCGCTGCCGTGGCCTTGTTATTGGTGTTTGGCACAACCACCCTCGTCGTTGCGATGAAAAACCCCGAATCCGGCGTGGGAAAATTGATCATCCCGCCAACGCCCATTCCCTATGCACAAAACCTGAGAGATAATGTCGCCGCACAGACTCGCGCAGAGGTTGGCGCGAAATATCCGCAGTATGCGCCACTCGTGGATGCGTTGATCGGGCTTGCAGTCAGCAATGCGGAAAACGGAATGGAAGGCGCCCCCGAACGTCCCGGCGCTCCAATCATTCCTTCAAAAAACGCAGGCTTGGAAGCAAAAAATACTTTGGAGAGCGCGCTCCCGCAGCCCGGCTCTTTAAATACGGTTACGCTTACAGAACACCAGATCACTTCCTGGCTTGCCATGGAAATGCAGAACAGTTCCGATCTGCCCCTGCATGATATACAGGTTTATTTGCAAAATGGGACGATCCAAATTTGGGGCATGGTGGATGGCAGCAAGGACTCAACTTCCGCGCTGGTTACCGGAAAGATCAATCTCGAAGCGGGGAATCCAAGTATCGAAATCACGTCACTGCAAATCGGTCGACAGGCGATGCCGGATATTCTTCTTTCACAAGCCGATTCATGGATCAATCAATTGCTTTCCGAAAAAATAACTGAACAAGTCCCCGGGTTACAGATCATGAATATCAACATCAGCAGCGGGCTGATCACGATCTCCGGCATGAGATGAAATAAAGGCCGATGGTCATAACCAGTAAAAAGAGCGCACCCTTGTGGATGCGCTCTTTTTACTAATAAAGATAAACTGTCTTATGGAGTCGGCATGGGCAGGTTGAATGTGCGCTGCACAAGCACGGCCATCTGGGAGCGAGTCACTGGGTTATTCGGGCAGAAGGTGGTTGCAGTGCAGCCAGATGTAATCCCAAGCGCTTTAAGCTCTTCGATCCAACTGGCGGCAAAAGAGCTGGCGGGCACGTCAGTAAAGACAAGTCCGGTGGCGGCGGGGGGGGTGTGTATGGTTGGCCAATATTTACCACGCAGAAGGAAGACCGCCATTTGCGAGCGCTTAATGGGGTCACCCGGGCAGTAAAGAGAGGGGTCAAGGTTACTACAGCCTTTGGTAATGCCGTCAGCCTTCAAGTTCTCAATGAAATATTTGAAGATGCTGGTGCTTATATCGGAATAGGTCAACGGTACAACAGGAGGAACAAACGATCCAGTATGAACGCCGCGCTCGATATAGACGGCCATTTCACCGCGGGTAATATCCTTCTCCGGGCAATAGGTGAGAGGCGCGCTGATACAGCCGCTGGTGATGCCATAAGCCCAAATAGATTGGATGTAATCGATCGTAGTGTAGCCAACAAGCACATCGGCAAACGGAGTGAGAGTATTGGCTGTCACGGCGGCAAGACCGGTCGCAAGCGCTGCGCCATTGTCGCTGATCGAGTACGAAGGCATCGCAAGGGTAAGCGGTGTGTTTATTTTCTTCAGTTTATCCACCAGAACGGTGACGGTGAAGGAGCCATTGGTCGTAATGGCGCCGAGAGTGCAAGTGACAACGCCGGCTGCGGGAGCGCAGGCATATCCACCGGTGTTGGAGACATAGGTGGTATGACCGGGCAGGGTAAAGAGAACCTCCGCGTTGAAGGGTACGGCATTGGTGGTGTAGCTGAAGGTATAAATATATTGATCACCGGGTTTCACTGTGGCAGGACCACTAGCGGTAAGGGTGAGGATTGCGGGGATATAGGTGAAGCCGTCCACCAGGGTCGCCGCACCAGTTGGGGTGGTGATAACCACATCTACCAGGCCGGCTGTGTGTGCCGGGCTGGTGCAGGTGATCTGCGTGTCAGAGTCAACTGTGCAGGTAGCCGCCACGCCGCCAAAGGTGAAGGCGGTCGAGCCTGTGAAGCCAACACCAGTGATGACTACCGTGGTACCGCCGCCTGTTGGGCCGGAGTTCGGAGCGATGCCAGTAATGGCTTGCGGAATGTAGGTGAAGCCGCCGCTAGTGGTCGCGGAGCCGCCAGGTGTAGTGACAACTACATCTACCGGGCCGGCAGCGTGTGCCGGGCTGGTGCAGGTAATCTGGGTGGCAGAGTCAACAGTGCAGGTCGCAGCCGAGCCGTCAAAGGTGACGGTTCCACCGGTCAGGTTCGTACCGGTGATGACCACACTTGTGCCGCCAGCTGTTGGGCCGGAGTTTGGAACAATGCTGCCGATGGTCGGAGCGGGGATATAAGTAAAGCCATTTACAGAGGTGGTTATGCCGCCAAGAGTAGCGACATCCACATCCACTGGGCCGGCGACGTGTGCCGGGCTGGTGCAGGTGATCTGGGTATCCGAGTCAACTGTGCAGGATGCGGGAGCTGCGCCAAACTCGACGTGGAAGGTGGTCGCCAGGTTCGTACCGGTGATGACCACACTTGTGCCGCCAGCCGTTGGCCCAGAGTTCGGAACGATGCTGCTAATGGTCGGGGCAGCGATGTAGGTAAAGCCATTTACTGCAGTGTCCGTTCCATTGGGTGTGGTGACAACCACATTCACTGCGCCGGCTGCGTGCGCCGGGCTGATGCAGGTCATTTGTGTGACTGAGTCCACTGTGCAGGTTGCGGCCAGACCGTCAAAGGTAGCTGTTCCACCAATCAGGTTTGTGTCCGTGATGACCACGCTTGTGCCACCCGCCGTTGGGCCAGAATTCGGAACGATGCTGCTAATGGTCGGGGCGGGGATATAGGTGAACCCCCCCGCAGAAGTGGCTGCGCCGCCAGGTGTGGTGACAACCACATCCACCGCGCCGGCTGCGTGCGACGGGCTGGTGCAGGTAAGTTGCGTATCCGTGTCCACTGTGCAGGTTGCGGGAGTGCCATCAAAAGTCACTGTTCCGCCACTCAGGTTCGCGCCAGTGATAACTACGCTCGTACCGCCCGCTGTCGGGCCGGAATTCGGAACGATGGAGGTTATGCTCGGGGCAGGAACGTAGGTGAAACCGCCCGCAGAGGTGGCTGCGCCGCCAGGTGTGGTGACAACCACATCCACCGCGCCGGCCGTGTGCGCCGGGCTGGTGCAGGTGATCTGCGTGGCAGAGTCCACTGTGCAGGTTGCGGCAGTACCATCAAAGGTCACTGTTCCGCCGGTAAAGTTCGTGCCGGTGATGACCACACTCGTGCCACCAGCCGTTGGGCCGGAGTTCGGAACAATGCTGCCGATGGTCGGAGCGGGAATGACACTTATATTGACAGTGACACTTCCCTCAGTATCCATGGCCGTATCGCCAGCCATGCCGCCATATTCGACAACATATCCATAAACCGCAAAGGGCCCCGTTACAAAACCCGAAACTACAGGGAGGTCATTCCACTGTCCGCTGCCGCCAGACAGGAACTGGATATAATCTTCGATCCCGCCGCTGTCATTCGGTTCGCCGGTGTTCCAGTTGGCATACCAGCCTGATTCCACTACACAGGAGTCGTTGCCAATACAGAAGGTTGTCCCGGCTTCTGGGCCAGTGACCCATTGCCAGGTGCCTTCGATAGCCGCATCACTGCCGCCAATCCAAGCCCCGGCTCCGCCGATCTTGGTAGCTGCGAAGTTGTTCTCGCCTGCGTCGTTGATGGTGGCCAGATAGCCTGTGCGTCCAAAGTAGGAGTGAGTTGAGGCATCCGCATCGGCATTTGTCCAGGTGATACCCGCACTAGGAACGAACTCAAAGTAATGGCCGGTTGAACTGTAAGGCAGGGCTGCGCCAAGTGAGTAGGTTACTGTGCGGGGACTGGTGTCTATAGAGCTTGTCGAGAATTGAACGCTTCCCAAAACGGTCTGATATACGCTGACGTCTGCGGTGCCGGTCAGGGTCAATACGCCGTTGGCAGCGTTGTAGCTGCTGGTGACGCCGCCTGAATCAGTCGCGGCGAGCACATCGCCAGCCTGGAAGCCAGTGCCGATGACGACAATTGCGCCGTCAATCGTTCCGCCGGCCGGGGTGGAGATGGCAGTCAGTCCGCTGGCAATATCCATCGCTGGAGCGCCGCTTATATAATTATATGTCCCCGTTACATCCAGATCAAAGACTGTGACAGGTGCCACCACGTACGTAAACCCACCTGCAGAGGTGGCTACGCCGTCAGGCGTGGTCACAACTACATCTACTGCGCCGGCGGCGTGCGCCGGGCTGGTGCAGGTAATCTGTGTGGCAGAGTCAACTGTGCAGGTAGCGGGAAGGCCGCCAAAGGTGACGGTTCCATCGGTCAGGTTCGTGCCGGTGATAACTACAGTCGTGCCGCCAGCCGCCGGACCGGAGTTTGGAGCGATGTCTGTGATGGTTGGGACGGGGGCTGCCACGTACGTAAACCCGCCTGTCGATGTGGCCGAGCCGTCAGGCGTGGTCACAACCACATCTACTGCGCCGGCGGAGTGCGCCGGGCTGGTGCAGGTAATCTGTGTGGCAGAGTCAACTGTGCAGGTAGCGGGAAGGCCGCCAAAGGTGACGGTTCCACCGGTCAGGTCTGTGCCGGTGATGACTACACTCGTGCCGCCAGCCACTGGGCCGGAATTCGGGGCAATGTCCGTAATCGTTGGGGGAGTAACGATTACGCCAGAGGTGCAAGTACCGCTGGAATTGAACATGCGCAGGCGGTCTAAATAGACTGCCGAGTCATAGGTATTATCGCCCATATCCCAAATGGTGAGATACAACGAATGTGCTCCGGCTGTGGTCGGTGTGGAAACCAAGTACTTATCAGTTGCACCATCAGCAGAAAAAGCAGTACCTGCCGCAAAAGTGGTGCTATAGTCTAAACCACTGTTAATGCTGAGCACTTTACCCCCAGGAGCTAGTGCAAAGTTGTGCGGTGCGGTAATCGTGGTGCCGGAGACTACCCAGTCGTTTACATCCAATTCCGCGACAAACGCGTCGTTGTATATATCCCCTACATATTCGGGATACTCTCTTGAGAAGAATTGGGTATCAAACTGCAGACAGTCTGTACCCGCCGGTGCAAGCAGGTCAATTTTAAGTACAGTCACATCCAGCACACCATTGTAACTGTCCCCAAAGTTAGTGGTAATGTTTGCTCCCACCGTAGGCATGTTGGCCGCGTTTCCCGAGCTCATGCCGATGAAAGTGCCATCCGAGCCGGTCGGGAAGATCGTGCTGGCGGATGAAAATACTGCGGTGCTGGCAGTATTGGCTTCGTGGATGAAGGAAACCCCTGTAATCTGGGCGGGGACTTCCGCAAAGGCGTTTGCCAAGTCGGCAGCAAGTGCATGGGGCGGGGCGGCTTGAGCGGGCGTTACTTGAAACACCATGCCGGTCAGTAAGACCAGTATCATAAACACAGAAAAGAAAGTCGAGCGTGTCTTCATTTTACATTCTCCATTTTTGGTTTTGGTTGAAACAAACGTTTTACTCGAAAAAAAAATCATGTCAGTATTTTTTAGCAGCTCCAGCGGCCTCCTTTTGAACTTTGCATTTTGAAAAAAAAGTTTGCTTGCAATAAATCTTTCAGAAAAAACAAGGTGAAGAATTCACATCGCCTTTTTCAGCACTTCCAGCACATCCTGCATGGATTGGGCTGTATGGGATTGGCTGGTCAATACAGTCAGCGTATTTGTGATCGCGTCCATACCCACCAGCAGTACGCCGGGTACTGCGCATAAAACCGGCAAAGCCTGGGAGGTTTTCGCATCCCGCAAGTCAACGGCAATCATATTCACATCCAATGGATTGCCGAGATCCCCCTCTTCCATTTGTGTCACTTCCAACCCCTCAACCTGTCCCAGTTTGGAAGCCAGCCCGGCGATCAAAATGGAGTTCCCGTAAAGCAGAATCTTCTTGATCGGTTTCGCTTGTGCTGGATTTGGCTCTTTCAACATGCCGCCATGGTAGCCACAATGAAGGCGTTTGTCACTGTACCTTGGTGTAAAAACAGGTACAGTATAGGTACAGTCATTCGACAGAAATGCAAAGAAGGAGAAGGAACAAGGAAATGTCCCGTTAAAAACAAAACCTTGCGAAGGCTTGGTATCCTTCGCAAGGTTGAAATTGAAATTGTCCCTGCTAAACGCTGGTTTGAGACTACCAGACCAGCGACTATCTGACTAGCGGACCGCTCCGCGTGACTACTTTTTCCTGCGCCCCTCCTGAAATTGGCGCACGTATGCAATTCCCTGCTCGCGGTTCTCCAACCCCAAGCGTTCCAAAATTTGCGCCATATGATATTTAATGGCTCGCTCTGTGATGTTCAATTGACTGCCCGCTTCTTTATAGGTTAGTCCGCGCGCCACCAAACGCAGGACATCCCATTGGCGCATGGTCAATTCCGCCGGCATGGTTTCAGCCCTAAATGCCGCGGTCCGTGGTTTGGTGGCAGCCTGGTTAAACTCTGTCAGTAAACGCGAGGCAAGCCCGGGCGCGATCTGGTCTTTTCCGTGCATTGCTTCACCCAGTCTGGAAAAAATCTGATTGGCATTCAGGCTTTTCAATAAATAACCCGAAGCGCCGTATCTGGCGGCATCCAAAAGATGTTCATCATCCTCCGAGACCGTCAAAAGCACAACCTTGACCTCAGGGAACTCGGCTTTGATCAGGCGCGTGGCTGCGATCCCATCGCAGTTCGGCATTTCAACATCCATCAACACCACATCCGGACGCAAAGCCTTTACCTGATCGAAAGCCTCCAGCCCATCGCAGGCCAGACCGATCACCGTCAGACCACGCGCCGTCAACAGGTTTCGCAATCCATCCAAAAAGAGCGGCTGGTCATCCACCAGTAAAATTCGCAGCCTGTGGATATCTCCCGTATCACCCTTTGAAGCAGATGACAATATGCGCGGGATATGCACCAGCACACGTGTGCCCTGCCCGATGATGGAACGGATCTCCAACCGCCCCCCAACCTGTTCGGCACGCTCCTGCATGATCCTCAGCCCAAGGTGTTTCTCCTCAGCGCCGGGTGCATTTTGCGGGTCAAAGCCACATCCGTCATCGCTGATGATGAAAACGATCTCATCTGAAAGAGAAGTGATCAATACTTCCACGCGTTTTGCCCCGGCATGTTTGCGGATGTTGACGAGCGCCTCCTGAATAATGTGCAGAAGCTGGTCTTCCACTGTTTCGGGGAAAATCGGCAGCGTATTTTGTGCCGGGCTGAAAATTGTTTCGATATTCCAAGCCTGGCTGAAAGCGCGTAAAGATTCCTGCAACACCCCAAAAAAGCTGCGGTGCGATTTCGCGGAATCTCTCAACCCAAGAATATGATGGCGCAGATTAATGTGAGCATCCTGAGCAACCTGCGCGATGCGCTTTAAATTTTCCTTCGCCGCTTCAAGCTGATCATTATCCAAAAGCGTTTGGGCCACCTGCGCCTGAACATTGACGAAACCGATCACCTGCCCAAAGCCATCGTGCAAGTCGCGCCCCATCTTCTCGCGTTCTTCGGCCGCTGACAGGTCGCGTGTTTGCTGAATGACGCGTGCCTCAGCCGCTTCGCGTTCATCAATTTCAATATACAACCGTTCGTTGGCAGCTTGCAATTCCTGCGTGCGTTCGGTGACGTGCTGTTCGAGTGTGGTCACCAGGGAACGTAAGTGCAATACCATGGCGTTGAAGGAAGCGGTCAGGGAACCGATCTCATCCCAATATACAACAGGCATTTCCACGCTCAAATCACCGCTCTCCACCTGTTCAATACCAGCCAGCAAAGCCTGCAACGGCCTGACAAAACCAGTGCGGATCAGCAGCGGCAATAGTGCCAGTATGAGCAGGCTGCTGCCAACGATCAACCAGGCAATCGGCGTAATAAAGTGGTTGAGGTAGTGTCGGAAATCAATATAGAAATCCTGAATAATTCCCTGCGGTCCGCTTTGGATGGATTGCGAAAGATCGGCCACCTGTTCGACAGTTCCCGCCAGACCCGGCAACACGCCTCGCAGCCAGGGATTGGCAGAAGGAGTCGCATCCGGGTCAAACACAAGCGGATCAGGCAGGCCGTTATAGGTCACGTCAAAACTGCCGTCGCTGTATAAAACAGATTGAAACGTGAATATGGCATCGGTCTGGTCAAGAGCGGGTAAATGATCCCAGGTAACGATCAAACGATCTGTTTCGACGCGCGCAAACACCCCTCCGCCTTTGGCTGGTTCCAGATCCACGAGCAGGGGAATGATGGCTGGAAAATGTCCGTAGTCATTTTGTAAATTGGGATGATACAGTTTTTGCCCCATGCTCAAAACCCCAACACTCGTCACAGAAATTTCATGGTAGGTTTGTCCGTAAAACGGAAAATAAAAATCCACCAATTGGTTACGGGCATCACCGTGCGAGGTGACAGATATTTTTTTTCCCAGACCTGTTTCAAAATAAAATGGGATCTCAACAACATCATAGCCGCCCAGTGAATTGGGCGTGTAGCGCAGCGTTTGATGATCGGTGAGCGCAGGTTTATAAGCCGCGATATATGCAGGAGTCACCACCCAGCCAACCAGCCCCAGCACAGCCAGAAGCAGAGTCAAGGTGACACCGGAGAGTTTCCCCAGGAAGGAAGTATTCTCGGGCTGGAAGTTAAGATAAGCTGATGCAAACAACCACAACGCGACCAAAATGCCGAGAGAAAGGAAGGCGCTATAAGTAGTGGTGGAAATGATAGTGACTGCCCGCAAAATGTTGATGATAGCCAATAAGAAAAGCGGGATAAAAATGAAAGCAAACAAGCGCGCACCGCGCGCGCCCAGCCCTTGCGGCTTCCAAAACTTGCGCCACCAGGGGATGGAGCGATCATCAGCAGATAAAGCCTGCAACAAAAATGCCAATGGCACCCACACAAACAGCATGGCAAGCACATAATCGGCGCCGGCGGGACGGTAATCCACATCTCCCTGACCAAGTAATAAGGTGTAACGATATATGGCGTACTGCGCCTCATAAAGCGTGTACGCCAGGCTCAAGCTAAGCGCTAAAATTGATTCCCATTTACGAGGGGGGAATGAAGCTGGAAATCGATAGGCAAATTGAAGCACAAGTACCAGTGCAATCCCAAGCACTGTGTTTTCAAGATATACAAAATACAAGCGCTGTGCAGGCAGGGCAGCTGCATCCAGAAATAACAGACCAACAAATAATGTGACGACAGCAAAGAAGCTGGTCAGCAGACCAGTCTGCATATTGCGGTCCTTGTTCGGAATCAAGCGCTGTAATAGATAAACGGTAATACCGAGGCTTAAAATAAATTGGGTAAGATATCCAATGGAAGCAGGTGTGAGATATAAAGTCAGCATAATGTGATTTTTTCAAAGACAAAAAAATGTGAAGGAATTATATGCCCAGAACATCCATTTGTGTGTGTTTATCCCATTTTGGGCAGCGGGTTGAGCTTGCCTCGATTAAAAAGAAAGAGAGCGCATCTGCAGTGCGCTCTCTTTTAGTGTGATGACAAACTGTCTTATGGAGTCGGCATGGGCAGGTTGAATGTACGCTGCACAAGCACAGCCATCTGGGCGCGAGTCACCAGATTATCCGGGCAGAAGGTGGTTGGCGTGCAGCCAGACGTAATCCCAAGTGCTTTAAGTTCTTCGATCCAACTGGCGGCGAAAGAGCTGGCGGGCACGTCAGTAAAGACAAGTCCGGTGGCAGCCGGGGGCACATGAACAGCAGGCCAATATTTACCGCGCAGAAGGAAGACCGCCGTTTGCGAACGCTTAATGGGGTCGCCCGGACAGTAAAGAGAGGGGTCAAGGTTACTACAGCCTTTGGTAATACCGTCAGCCTTCAAGTTCTCAATGAAATATTTGAAGATGCTGGTGCTTGTATCGGAATAGGTGAGTGTTACAACCGGCGGAACAAAGGCTCCGGTGTGGATACCACGTTCGATATAGGCAGACATTTCACCACGGGTAATATTCTTCTCCGGGCAATAATTAAGCGGTACATTGGTGCAGCCTGATGTGATGCCATAAGCCCAAATAGATTGGATGTAATCAATCGTAGTGTAGCCAACAGGCACATCGGCAAATGGAGTAAGGGTGTCGGCAGTCACGGCCATGAGGCCGTTTGTAAGAACCGCATCGGTAGCTGTGATGGAGTAATCTGCGGCGGCAAGAGTCAGAGGCGTTCCAATCTTCTTGAGTTTATCCACGAGGATGGTAGCTGTGAAGGAACCATTCGCAGAAACGGTGCCCAGATCACAAGTTACGATGCCGGCAGCAGGAGTACAGGTAAAGCCGCCGGTATTGGAAACAAAGGTGGTGTGACCTGGCAGGGCAAAGGCGACTTGTGTATTGAGGGTCGTGGCGCTTACGGTGTAATCGAATGTGTAGTTGTATTGATCGCCAGGCTTTACCGTGGCTGCCCCAGACGCAGTCAATGTGAGGTTTGCTGAAGCAAAGATCGTGCAGGATGTGTCGACGCTCCATGGTGAGAAATCCACATTTGCGCCGACTGTGTCACCCGAGCCTGAGCCTGCGCCTGAAGGACCAGATACCGCGCCCCACCAGTTACGCTCAAAATTCAACACAGTTGAGACAGTGCTGTTTGTCAGACCAGCCGTATTGCCGCTGATCTGATTGCAGCTGCCGGTTGCTGCGGAATCTGTGCCTTCAACGGCTATGCCGGTGTCAAAGCCGGTAACCTGATTGTTTGTCAGGGTCACTACAGTTGCGGCAGGAATAGTGCTCCGCAGACGAAATCCAATCGTGCCTGCGCCTGCTCCACCCAGGATATTGTTATTTAACGTCCAGGCTCCTGTCCCAGCCCCGAAAATATCCACTGCGCGGAAAGTAAAGCTCGGACTCATAACACCTGTGACAGTGTATGTGTTACCGGAGAAGGCAGAATTGCCAATATTGCTGAGGTACACGGCAGCGCCGCTGACAGCCCCCGTTCCCAAGGTTACATTCAATTGATTGTTCGTGATCGTAAAATTGGTTATTGTCCCGCTGCTATTCAAGTAGGCGCTGATATTTTTCCCGGAGCCGCTGAGACTTGTACTGGAGTATGAGTTGGTCAGGTTGTTTCCGGTGATCGTCACGTTCGTGATGGATGGACCAGCTCCGCCAGGAATATAGCTGAAAGCCGTCACTGCAATGTTCGCCCAACTGGATTCCGATACGGTATTATTCTGCACTGTGTTGTTGCTCGTTGTAAAGACCAGGTCGCCCTGGGCTGTCAGAAAAATCCCATTTTCGCCGCCTGTGACAATGTTGTTGGCAATGATGGAGTTTTGAGCGTTTGTGAGTTCCAACCCGTAAGCCCCGACTGCGGGAAGCTGCACATCGTTATATGAAATATCCCAATTTCCGTGAAGGCTCTGGCCTTCATTGCCGGCCAGAACTCCGGCGTATTCGCAGTTCAGAAACTGATTATCGCGCACGATGATATTATCGTTGCTTGATGGGTTCCACGAAACGACACCGACCCCGATGCCGATTGCCGAACTTGCCAGGTTACGAACGATAAATCCTTCAATCGTGACATTGTCCACGCCGTTGGCAATCGTGAAACCGTCTCCAATGTCCGCTGCGCCATTATTATCCAGGTCTCCATCGAGAATGGGCGCGCCAGGCCCGGGACCTGCGACGGTTGTGCTGCCGCGGTCGCCGCTAATGGTCAGCGACCTGGTAACGATGACATTCTCGCGATATATCCCGGCTGCAACCAGGATAATATCCCCATCGCCCGCTTTATTGATCGCGGCTTGAATGGTCAGGCAGGCGCTGGCAGGGCTGAGACAATCGTTGGCATCACTTCCCGCCGGCGAAACGTAAAAATTGATACCCGCCGCCCGCGCAACCTGTTTTGGCATTGCCAGGTTTAAAACGATTGCAAGGAACAGAAACGCGCTGGCATAAAAACTCAACTTACTGAATTTCCTTTCCATTGTGCATTCTCCTTTTAGAGGTGATTTGAATGGTTTCTTGTATTTGTTGACAGAACTTGTGACGGCAATATCGGCAAAAGTCACCTCCCTTTTGGAGTTACCACCTCACAGGTTCTTTATAATCTTCAAACCCGGGCAGATCCAGAACGATGCCTGCATATATCTGCAATCACAGGGCATCCAACACACCCTGCATGGGATGTGTTTTCAATCGAAAATAAGCGCCGGGGGAATTATATGCCCATTACATTCATTTGGCGGAATGGAAAATGATGAAATAAGCAAAAAGCTGTAATCTTCCCTTAAGAATATTTCCCGTTCTCATGTTGTCGTAAGAATACACAGGCCTGTGATTTTAGTAAAAAGGAGACTTTATTATGAGCAACTATTATGAGACCACAACACTCGCCGGAGGCTGTTTTTGGTGTTTGGAAGCAGTATTCGATGAAATCAAAGGAGTGGAGTCTGTTGAATCAGGCTATTCAAACGGACATGTGATGAATCCGTCTTATCGCGATGTCTGCAACGGGGATACCGGCCACGCGGAAGTGATCCGCGTCAGGTTTGACCCGGCGGTCATTTCATTTCGTGACCTGTTGAATGTGTTCTTCGCGATCCATGACCCGACAACGATGAACCGTCAGGGCGGGGATGTTGGCATCCAGTATCGCTCCGCCATTTTCTATCATTCACCGGAACAAAAGGCTGTGGCCGAAAAAACTGTCAGCGAGTTGAATGCCCAGGGAATCTGGAACAGCCCCATCGTTACAGAAGTGACCGCTGTCAATAATTATTTCGCCGCCGAAGATTATCATCAGGAATATTTTGTTCGCAATCAAAACCAGCCGTATTGTCAGGCCGTAGTCGCGCCGAAGGTATCAAAATTTAGAAAACATTATCTGGAGTTGTTGAAGAAACAGCCTGCGTAAACAAAAAGCTCCTGTGAGTTGCAAGACTTGCAGGAGCTTTAGCATTAAGCGTTCCTGATGTTGACAAATTTCACCCGTTTCATAAATCAGATGTTGTATAATCTTTCCATGGAGAAACCAATGTCAAAACAAAAACGGGAACGCTTGAAATCGGAATTCAAGCAATCTATGACCGAGCTTGTTGAAACGCTCAAGGATCATGTTTCTACTTCGGATGATCAGTGGGCGATCAAAGGTTTCATTGATGTATTCCGCAACATTTACACGATTTCGACAGATACAAAAATCGTCTCCAAAATTCTTGAAATCCACCTCTTCCCAAAACTGTTGGAATTTGCCAGCGAACACAACTATCGCATTATTTTGGCTGAACAACAAAACTATTACCCTGATTTATCGTTTGTAAAAGCAGATGATGAAAGCGTAAAATTTGCCGTGGATTTGAAAACCACATATCGCCTGCCTGACAGCCCTGATTTTTGTAATGGCTTTACACTTGGTTCTCATGGCGAATACTTCACCAACCGCAAGAGTTACAAGAACATTCAGTTTCCATATAGTGAATATATGGGACACTTTTGTCTCGGCATTATTTACTCACGGGCAAATCCTGAGAAAAGTTATGAATCTGAGAGCTATCGTCTCGAAGAACTGCAATCAATTACATCTGTGATCGGCGATTTTCAGTTTTTTGTCCACGAGAAATGGGAAATCGCGGGGGATTACCAAGGCAGTTCAAATACCGCTAATATTGGTAGCATCGTAAAAATCAGGGATATTTTGGATGGCAATGGAGTTTTCAAAAAACTTGGCGAAAAATGGTTTGACGATTTTTGGATGAATTATGGCAAAATTCAAATAACCCTACCTGATGGCAAGATAAAGAAAATTACATCCCTTAAGGATTATCTTGTTTATCGAGGAAAAGATATTAAGTTTGCAAATCCAATGGCTAGAAAACCATCTCGCAAGAATACCAGGCGAGGACAAAAATGACGGTAAAGGTTCCGCCTATAAAATGCCAGGGGATTAAAACAAAATTGGTGGAATGGATTAAAGATCATTCCTCCCTTGAAAGCAATGGTATATGGATCGAGCCATTCATGGGCTCTGGTGTGGTTGGGTTTAACATGCGCCCAAACCATGCCATCTTTGCGGACGTGAATCCGCATATTATTAATTTTTACAATGCGATCAAGCAGGGAAAAATAACAGCAGGGATTGCAAAAGAGTTTTTGGAAAATGAAGGCGCGCGTCTGCAAGCCAAAGGGGAAGATCATTACTATGAAGTACGCGAACGTTTCAATAAAAATGGCAGTTCCCTGGATATGCTCTTTTTGAACCGCGCCTGCTTTAATGGCATAATGCGCTTCAACAAAAAAGGCGGCTTCAATGTCCCTTTTGGGCATAAGCCTGAAAGGTTTGCCAAATCCTATGTCACCAAGATCACGAATCAAATCAAATATGTGACTGACGCAGTCAGCCAATATGATTGGGAATTTGTTTGCACTGATTTTAGAGAAACAATTTCTTCCGCTACTAAAATGGATTTTATATACTGCGACCCGCCGTATATCGGCAGACACGTGGATTATTTCAATTCGTGGTCAGAAAATGATGAGCAGGAGCTTTACGATTTGCTTAGCGTCACAAAAGCAAAATTTATTCTTTCCACATGGCACAGCAATCAATACCGTGAAAATCTTGCGCTTGAAAAATATGCCTCCACCTACACCGTTTTGACGCGTGAGCATTTTTACCATGTTGGCGCAAGTGAGAAAAATCGAAAACCAATGATGGAAGCAATTGTCTTGAATTACAACCCATTAACTCCTGTCGCTTTAGAGTCGGAAAAACAATTGGCGTTGTTTGAAAAAGCGAAAGATGAATATGTAGTTTATTCGCCTCCAAAGACTTAAATTCTTGTGATGAACGAATTCAAGACTCCCACCTTTTACGTTCGCGACGTTCCCGTCTACGGTGACACCATTCTCGCGCCCATGGACGGTTATTCCGATTGGCCGTTCCGTTCGCTGTGCCGCGAGTTCGGTTCGGCGATGAGCTATTCCGAATTTGTTCAGGTTGAAAGAATTCTGAGCAAGTCGAAACAACCTGCAAAGAAACTATATTTTCAGGAAGTGGAACGTCCGGTCACGTTTCAGCTTTACGGCGATGATCCCAATAAAATTCTCGAAGCCGCCCTGCGCGTGCAGGATTGGGGGCCGAGCATTATTGATATCAACATGGGCTGCCCGGCCAAAAGCGTTTCGCATCGCGGCGCAGGCGTGGGGATGATGAAGTCGCCGCTTAAGATCGCGCGCACATTCACCAAGCTCAGCGCAAAACTTACAGTACCTGTCACAGGTAAGATTCGGTTGGGCTGGGAACGGAATAAAAACTACAAACTCATTGCGCGCATCGTTGAAGAATGCGGCGGCTCGTTGATTGCGATCCACGGGCGCACAAAGGAACAAAGTTACAGCGGCACTGCAAACTGGGATGCCATCGCGGAGGTAAAAGCCTCGGTGAAAATTCCCGTCATCGGCAATGGCGATGTGAAGCGCGTGGAGGATATCGAAAAATTAAAACGCTATACCGGCTGCGACGCTGTGATGATTGGCCGCGCCGCGCTTTCCAATCCCTGGATATTTGCGCGGTTGGATCGCGAACAAGTCCCGCCTGAAATGGTTAAACAGACCATACATAATCATCTTGCAAAGAGCGTTGAATTTTACGGCGATGAAGACGGCCAAAGATTGTTCCGCAAGTATGCGGTGCAATATCTTTTGTTGAAAACCCTTGACCGCGAAACACGCCGCGAAATTTTAAAAACTCGCCCCTCTGCTGAATTCCTCGAACTGCTAGACCAGGTCTACGCCGTAATTTAGACCTGAAAGGTTTCCAAAACCTGTCAGGTCTCGGAATAACGTATAATCACATCATGATCCTCGACCTTCCTTTTATTCTCGAAACACGGCGCAACCACGCGCTTGAGCACGCCACGCTGCACATGCTTGCCCGAAGTCACAAAGGCCACATGGCAGGACATTCCAACCCAACGGGATTTTTCCTGCTCGGAGATTTTTCAACGCAGGATGTTTGGTCGAATGCAACGGAGGCAATGGAGAGATTGCGCGAAGGGGAAAGCGGACTCGCCATCCACTCAGGATGCGGAACCAACCTCGCGACAACAGCGCTTCTGGCCGGGACTTTGAGCTGGTCGGTGCTGCGAATGGCAAAATCCACACTGACGCGTCTCCTGCTCATGCCCATCGCTGTAGCCGCCGCCGTCGTTGGCGTGCTCATCGCTCGTCCTCTGGGACCGGTGTTACAACAGCGTTACACCACCGAAGCGAATATAGGCAACATGCAGATCGTTGACATCATCCCTGTCCGTAAAGGCGTGCATCGGGTTATTACAAGGTAGGGGCGGGGTTACCCCGCCCCTACAAAAAACATGCCCAATATCTTCATCCTCTACGGCAATGATGAATTTTCCATCACGCGCAGGCTCAAAGACTTTGAGTCTGATTTCAGCGACCCCACCACCGCAGGGATGAATACCGCGCATTTTGAATCACGCAGCATGAGCGACGAAGAATTTAATAACGCTCTCAACGCCATGCCGTTTCTTGCGCCGAAGCGTTTGGTAATTCTTTCCAATCCTTCGTCAAAATATAATAATGTTGGCGCGCGCAAAAAGTTTGAAGAATATATTGGCAAAGCGCCTGGCTCTGTCAGACTTATCATCCATGAATTGATCGAGCCAAAGGAAGCTGAAAAGCACTGGCTGATAAAGTGGGCGGCGAAAAACGAGTCGCTGGTAAAAACGCAGGCATTCATGCTGCCGAAGCAAAGAGATATGGCAGGCTGGATCGTCAATGAAGTGAAGAAACAGGATGGAAAGATCGAACCAGCCGCCGCCGCCAAACTTGCTGAAATGGTCGGCGTGGATACCCGTCAGGCGGGGATGGAAATCTCAAAGCTGCTGGCCTATGTCAATTGGGCCAGACCAGTTCAAGGGTCGGATGTGGAAGCGGTTTGTATCGTCACATCCCAGCAAAGTGTATTCGATTTCGTCGATGCCTTGTCGCAGGGCAATGGCAAAGTCGCGCAAAGACTTTTACATCGCCTATTGGAAAATGAAGAGGCGTTTTCGTTGTGGGGCATGGTCGTGCGGCAATTCCGATTGATCCTCCAGGCGCGTGAAATTTTGGATGGACGCGGCAATAAGGATGACGTGGCGCGCGCGCTGGGCGTGCATCCATTTGTGGCTGAGAAAACAACGGGGCAGGCGGGGCGATTCTCGATTGAATCGCTTGAAATTATTTATCGAAAATTATTGGGGATCGATGAAAGAGTCAAAACGAGCCAGATCACATTGGACCTGGCTCTGGACACGTTGATCGTTGAATTGACAAAATAATTTATTTCGCCCACAAACTTTCATCGGGGAACAGGGCGTTGAATTCATCTCCATTTCCCTTGCGCTCCTGCGTTTGCAAATACACATCCTTCCACTTTAGGAAATGTTCGGTTTCAAGATGGGCATCACGCGCTGCCGTGTCGCGATAGACTTCCAGCAAGCTGAAATGCGCAGGGTTGGCGGAATCCTGAAACATGTCAAAGCGGATGACTCCCGGCTCTAAAATTGTATTCCGCGCATTCTCAAGCGTGGCGGATTTATAGGCTTCTATTTGATCGGGCTTGATGTAGTGATGAACTTGAAAAATATACATCGGGGGTGCCTCCTTTGTCTTTTTTACAACGGGTGATTTTGAGTATTGTTGTATCATCTCAAAAAGAAGGGGAAACGTCCCGAAGGTTTTCTACACATTGAGTTAGTTCTTCGCAAAACCTTCGGGACGGTACATAAACGCCCCGGTTTATTGAGAAGATACGTATTGTTTCCTAAAAAAGTTTTGGCTGTTGAGGCTCGTCTTCGCCAGTCTTTCCATTCCAGCCGTATTTCTTTAGATCAATGCGATCCTTTGCGTCGAATATGATTCCTTCATCTTCGAGCAGTTGACGCTGACGTTCTGCGCCTGCTCGTTCGCTGATCTTGCCCTGTGAGTTGACGACTCTCTGCCAGGGAACATCGTCCGGGCAGGCTGCCATTGCGCCGCCGACCCAGCGGGGAGCGAAGGCCGCGTAGGTTTCAATCTCCACACCGTTGGGCGGGGGGATCATTTTGGCGATCTGTCCATAGGCGGCAACTTTGCCAACAGGGATTTGACGGACGATGCTCCATACTTGTTCGTAGTAGGCTTGCGGGTTGGGGGGAGAGGCGAAGGACGGCATGACAATCTCCTTTTATTTGAGCATTCCATTCCACCCAAACTTTTTGAAATCAATGCGGCCGCGCGGATTGAAAGATACGCCTTCGTCTTGCAGCAGAAGACGCTGTCTGCGCGCAGCGACGCCATCCGGCTCGCTGATCTCGCCTTTCGAGTTGACCACGCGCTGCCATGGCACATCATTTGGGCTAGCCGCGATTGCGCCGCTTACCCAGAGCGCGCCAAATTCCAGATATGTGTCAGCGTCCACGTCATCGGGCGGCGGGAGCAATTTTGCGATCTGGCCATAGGATGCAATTTTTCCGCGCGGAATCTGGCGGGCGATTTTCCAGACTTCCGCATAAAAGGCTTCAGGATTGGGCGGGGACGTAAGTTGAGACATAAGATTTCCTTTTATGTGTATCGCGAAATGCTTCGCGATGTCGCTTTCTGCTGAAATGCGAGATAAATCTCGCGGTACAAATTAACGAGGTGATATATAACGATAATACAACGACTGCCTGACATTGGCAATAAAATTCTTTGAAAGTTTATCATCCATAAATTTTAGCGTTCGAATGTCGTCTGCGGTCAATGTGTCGGGATGTTCCATTTCAGGCGCAACTCCCTGCTCAAGGTGGGTGACTATTTCGGAACCTGGTGGCGTGAGTTGACTATGATCGGTCAAAAAATAATATTGGACTGCTCGATAAACGGAGCGGTTGATCTCGTACAGAGGAGTCAATGCGCCGATGAGAAGCAAAATGAGAAAGGTGAAACGCAAAACTTGAGATGTTGTTTTTTGGAAAAGCGCTTCGCCAACCATCATCATAAGATAAAAGAGTGGGGCAATGGAAGCCCGCATGACAAAGTCACGTCCGCTGCCTAGTTGGATGAACGGCATGATAAAAAGCAGGATGCCGGTCACCGCCCAGTATGGGTCGCGCCATTTGACAGGCGCGAGTAACAGCCAGAGGATTCCGCCTTCGAACAGGAAGAAGATAATAAAATCTTTGATGGCGAAAGATTGAAATCCGCGTTCCTGTGCGGCGGTATTGGAGGAGAAGAAAAGATAGGAAATGACCACGACAATGAAACTGGCAAGTAGCAAGTCGATGCGAGTGCCTTTGAATGGATTTTTAAAATCTGTTCGTTTGACCAGGTCAATGAGTAAGTAGGGGAATAATCCAATGGAAGCGAGCGGGGCGAAGAAAAAGCACAGAGACCAGACGAATGTCAATTGCCATCTCGCGTCATTCTGAGTAAAACCACGGCGAGAAAACATCGCGGTTCCAAGCGAAAGAAACAAGCGCAGTTTTCGTAGCGCGACATTTATGTCGCTTGGCACTTCAGCGCGACATAAATGTCGCGCTACAGATTCTTGTTCCTTAGGAGCGAGAGAAGAATCACTGCCATTGGATTGGAGACCCTCACTTGCACTGCCCGCCAGGGCGCCAGTGCAAGTGAGGGTCGCTTTACTCAGGGTGACAAACATCGAGATGCACAACCATGCAGGGACAGCTTGATTGAATACCCAAAATAGTTGAGTAGTGAATGATGAGTACTGCAATGTCCCGGCCCAGATTTCGAGGTGCTGGATGGGGGGCCAGAGCGTCGGGTAATCCCTGGCAAAGAGGAGCGCGCCAAGCGCATCCATGCCGCTGAAGAGGATAAGGAGCAAGGCAGATTTGATGGGGGAGATTTTTAGGAAGTTACCGAGATGGTAAGCAACGAGGAGAATGCCGAGCCATGTCCACAGGAAGAGGAAAAAATTCGCAGCTTCCCAGCCGAATACTTTTCCCACCAGCGCGGATGGCAGCCAGTAACCGACATAATAAACAAGCATCTTGATCGGGCCTTGTTCAGGCGCGGAGTAAATGACCGGCCAGTTATAAGTGATGAGGTCGCGCAGAACTGCGTTTCGCCAGTGATGGTCCCAGTTTTGGAAGGTGTATCCGCCAACGCCGGAGAGGAAGACAAACGCGGCAGTGATCAGTAAACAGTAGACAGTGGTCAGTGAGCGAAAGTTGGGTAATTGGTAACACCTGCACTTGCGTGCGGCGCAAGTGTTGGTAATTGGGTTGGTGTTTTTTAGAAGCTGCCAGAGCGCGAAAAGAAGGATGATGGCGATGGGAATGGCAAAAGTCAAGCGCACCCATCCGAAGAGGAAGAGGAGAAAGGGGAGGATGAGGTATAGGATGGAGATGCGGTGGAGATTTTTCATAATTGTTTATGTCGTTGCGAGGGCAGCGCTCTTCTGCCCGAAGCAACCTCCATATAACAGCAAAAGATTGCTTCGTCGGAAAGAGCACCCTCCTTGCAATGACATTCAGTGTCTTTCATAGATCACATAATCATCTTTTTGAATTGTAATGGAATAGTTCTCGTTCAAGAATGTGCGTAATTCGGGGAATTCGCGTGAAGTGTCATCGCCTGAAATCCAGGGTTTGTCTATGGCGGTGACTTCTATAATGAAACGCGGAGAACTGGCTTGCAGATCGTTCATAAAATCTGCGCGCAGGGATTTTATATAGGGTGTTGAAACATGATGATAGAAATAAAAATCGAAAACATAGGGTGTAGCGATGTGCGCGCGCGTTTCCAGCATGGCGAGCAGGGAGCCGCCAGTCCAATCCAATGGCTGGACGGTGTCACCCTCGGCTAAATTCTTTTCGAGGAAGCGCGCGATCTCTTTGGCGCGGTCTGTGGAGGTGGCTATGGATTTGCCTTCGAGCTGGCGGAGGAATGTGGTTGAGGGGCGAATGAGCGCAAAACAAAGGATGAGGGATAAAAAATGAAGGATGAATTTTTGAGAGTTGAAGGTGGTGCCCCGAGCTTGTCGAAGGGTCGAAGGGTCGAGGGTCGGGAGGGACAGCGAGGCCAGAAGAATGATGAAGTAGATAAAGGGGATGTAGTGATAGGGGAAGAATTGGCCTGAGAAGGCGGGATAGATCGCGTAACACAATGCAAGGCTTGCAAGCAGATATGTTTTTTTATTTTGATTGAAATAGATTCCGACGCCTGCAGGAATCAACCACAATGCGCTTCCACCCAGACGCCAGGCCTGATTCAGCGTAAATGAGATTTTCCCAGCCCCGGCATTGACTTCCATTTGCCCGTTGATCTGCGAGTACAGCGGCCAGTAATTCATGGCGATGGTGATGAAGGGAGATAATGCGCCGGTGAATCCCAGCCATGCGATCATTGCCAACACTGGGATCAAGAATCCTGCCGTAGAGGGGAGAATGCTCATTGTTGCGGCGTTTGGTAGAGTCAACTTGAGGCGTTTGAGAATGTCTGCGATGTCAAAGAGCAGGACCGGGATGAGTCCGACCGCTGCATGGGGTTTGATGACTGCCGCTAGACCGAAGAAAAATCCAATGAGCAGGCGATGTTTGGGAGTCAGGTCATCCCGCATATTTATATAAATTGCCGACGCGATGAAGATGAGCAAAAGATATTCGCGCTGCAACGACATGGATGGGCCGCCCTGTAAATATTTCAATCCAAAAAGAATTGCGGCGGCGAGGGCGGGGGTTTTGCCAAAGCGGCGCATCCCAAAAAATGTAGTTGCAAGCAGTGCAGAGAGAATAATGAGATCGAGGATGCGAATACGAAAAGCGTTGAAGCCGCTCAGCCAGCCAAGCGCGGAATAGGCGATGAAACTGCCCGGCATTTGAAAATCAAAAATATCACGATAGGGAACGCGGCCTTCGCTGCGCATGAGGAAGGCTTCATAAAAGAGCGGCGCTTCATCGTGCGTGACAGGCCATTGCAAAGAGTATGCGGCCTGGGCAATAAGAAGCGCGGCAAGGAGGATGAGAAAAATGTGCGAGAGGCGGCGCATTATTTGTAGATGACTCGAAACCGTTCACATACAAGCGGCATTCCTACGCTGAATTCTTTTCCGATCTTTGCGAGTTGACGGGAGAAGAAACTTTTGTGGGCTTTGCGCCAGTAAGCCAGGGACAGGTCGCCTTCTCCTTCGTCGCGCGCGAACTCTTCATCCACAGCATTAAAGCGGCAGACATAGACTTCTGTTGTTTCAATAATGCAAATGGGCTGGTCCTTGCCGTCCAGAATAATGGAGAGCAGGCCGGGCTGGGGCAGGAGTGTCCCTTCCGCTTCCCATATCCATAATGAGGAGCTGGTGGCGGTCTTGACACCGCTTATAACAAGCTGACCGAGTTCATCGGCCATTTGGAGGGTATCTCCAAATCTTTCGAGAATATATGGTTTGCCATAATACGGCGAAAGCGGCGACAGGGTCGCGTGGAAGGCATTCCAATACTCCGCAGCGATCAACTCAACCATACTAAATGAATTCTCCGCCGCCGATTTGTTTTTCAAGCAACTCACGGGTTGATGAAAACTTTAAGTCCACTTCCACGCGTTGAAAGCATTTACCGTCTCCGATTAAAACTTTGCGGGCATGAAACACATCGCCGCCGTCTTCATATTCGATACTAAGGTCATTGTCGATATCCACGCGGCCTTCGATGGTCTCCCCGCAGCGGCGGCATTTGACCTGGAAAACGTAGTATCGTTTTTCGGGCTTGGCGGAGGAGCCGCCGAAGAGTTTTTGAAGGAAGTTCATGATTATCCTTTTCTGCACATGCTGTTTTATGAAAACGTCCCGAAGGTTACCGTCGGAGGCTTAAATTGCTCGAAATAAACCTTCGGGACGGTGCTGTTCTGTTACTTCTGAAAATACTTATTTTACGTCCGGGCCGAGGTCCATTTCAGTAGTGGTGACGACTTCACGCGTGGACGGGTTTATCTTTGCGATGTAATTTTTTTTGTCGGCGTTGTAGAAAATGAACATTGCGGCGTTATCCCTGTAAAGTTGGGCGAGAACTACATCCACATTTTCGATCAATTCTGTATAGCCGTTGCCGCCGGCATCTGAGAGGCCGATGGTTAATTTATCCTCGTAGTCAAGGCGGCCATCATTATTCGTGTCTTTTATTATAACGCTGTATACCCACCATTCCACAGTCGGGGCGGGCTGGTCCGGGTTGGCGGGATCATATTGCAAAGTTGGAAAACCCGAAGTCTGATAAATCGAGTAATCGTTTGTGTAATCGTTTGTGGGCAGAAGGCGGTTATATTGCTCGGTATTCAGGTTGAAGAAAACGTAATTATATGTGCCTGATGAATAGGAGGAGTAACTGCTGCTGTTGATCCATTCCAGTGGATTGAGACTACTTGCGCGGTCGACAGGCGCAGGGGCGATTCCGGCCATCAGGTAATCGGTACCATGGATGGGGTTGAATGGAGAGAGGACTTTTTCTACAGGCTGGGGAGTTGGAGCAGGCCCTGAGTTTTCCGATATGGTTCCAGCGGGAATACAGGCAGTTAGCATCAGGCCAAGAACAATTACAAATGGGAAAATGCGTTTCATGTCTTTTTCTTTCCAATGACTAAAACTTCCACTTCTTCAAAATATCCATTGCCTTGTAATGGGTCAAGTCCAGCTGAAGCGGCGTAATGGAGACGCAGCCCGCCCGCAGTGCGCCGAAATCAGTGCCGGGTTCGTCCACGCCGGTAGGGGCCTCGCCGCCGATCCAGAAATAGGGTTTGCCGCGCGGGTCGATTCGTTCGTCGAGCGCATCGCGGTAAACACGCAATCCCTGACGGGTGATCATAAATCCCTTGAGTTCATCCTCTTTCAAATATGGCACGTTGACGTTCATGACCACGCCTTCGGGCAATCCATCCGCAATGACTTTTTCAGCCACGAGGCGCGCCACCGATGCCGTGCAGGAATAATCCAACGGCCCCTTGAAGCCTTCCGGGGAATCAAGAGAAACGGCAATGCCTTTCACCCCGGCAATGACCGCTTCCATCGCGGCGGTGACTGTCCCTGAATAGGTGACGTCATGTCCGAGGTTGGCGTTGGGATTAATGCCTGAGACCACGAGATCAATTCGTTCTTCGATCAAACCGAGCAGCGGCAGGGCTACACAGTCTGACGGTGCGCCATCGGATGCGAAGGCGATTGTTCCATCTGCGAGCAGGACTTCCTTTACGCGCAGCGGGCGTTCCATCGTTTTGACATGCCCGGAAGCAGACCAGTTCTTATCAGGCGCAAATACGGTCACTTTGCCGAGTTTGCGCATTTCCTGCGCGAGAGCTAAAAGTCCGGGCGCCTGCACGCCGTCATCGTTGGTTACAAGGATATGCATTATTTCATGTCCGATTTCCGATTTTGGATTTACGATT
>JACRBH010000174.1 GCA_016234535.1 Chloroflexota bacterium | reverse complement strand
TTCAAAAATTGATGGGGACTGTTGAAACCGTAAAGGGTTTTCCGCCGGTCAAAATCCCATTTCTCAGTAACATTCCGGGCATTGGCGAAATTTTATTTAGCCAGAATCTATTGGTCTATGGCGCATATCTCCTTGTGCCAGCCGCATGGTTTATATTGAACAAGACAACGCTTGGGCTGAAGATCCGCTCGGTGGGGGAGAACCCGGATGCGGCGGATTCCCTGGGCGTGAGCGTGGCGCGCGTCCGATACTTCACCATCATTCTCGGCGGGACATTATCCGGGATTGCAGGCGCATCCCTTTCCATTGCCTTATTGAATGTCTTTCAACAGAACATGACCAGCGGACTTGGCTTTATTGCGGTTGCGCTGGTGTATTTCGGCGGCTGGCGTCCGTGGGGCGTTTTGGGCGGGGCGCTGTTGTTCAGCATGGTCAACTCATTACAGTTGTGGATTCAAGTATTGGGCATTCCCATCCCGTCTGATATTGCGGTGATGATGCCCTACGTGCTTACGATTTTGGTTTTGGTGGCTACTGTCTCAAGGGTCCGTGCGCCGTTCGCGTTGACGAAACCCTTCGAGCGGGAAGATTGATCCGGTCTTCAAGGAGGTGTACTCAAATTAATTAACCTGACACATTTGTACCAGATCGTTTGAAACATTTGATAAGAACAATTGAAACAAGGAGAAGAAGATGAAGAAATTTGCATGGCTATTGACTTTGATCGTTGCTTTGTCCATGGTGATGAGTGCTTGTGGTACTCCTGCCGCTCCCGCGACTGAAGCCCCTGTGGTTGTAACTGAAGCACCCGTCGTTGCAACTGAAGCTCCGACCGCCGCCCCAACCGAAGCTCCCGTTGCGGAACCGTTCCGCGTGGCTGTCATCATGCCGAGCGCGATCAATGACCTGGCTTTCAGCCAGAGCATGTACGATGCCCTGGTCCGCATTCAGGAAGAAATGGGCGGACCGGATGCCTTTAGTTTTGAATTCTCAGATGGCATGTTCGTGGTGGATGATGCCGCCGCCGCGATCCGTGACTATGCCACTCAGGGCTATAACCTGGTGATCGCTCATGGTTCTCAGTACGGTTCCTCCCTGCAGGAAATTGCCCCTGACTTCCCCGGCACCAGCTTTGCCTGGGGCACCACCGCCGAAACTTTCGGACAGCCCAACATCTTCGCTTATGAAGCGGCTTCCCAGGAAGGCGGCTATGTTAATGGTGTATTGGCGGCAACCCTCTCAACCAGCAAGGTGATGGGCGTGGTTGGCCCGATCGAAGTTGGTGACGCGAAACTGTATGTGGATGGGTTCAAAGCCGGCGTAGCGGCGACCAATCCCGAAGTGCAGGTCAACGTGAACTATATCGGCTCATTCTCCGACGTTGCGCTGGCCTCTGAAGCTGCGACAACGCATATCGCTGCGGGCGCTGATGTATTAACCGGCACCGCCCAGATGGTTGTGGGTGCGATCGGTAAGGCCGAAGAAGCGAATGCTCTTTGGTTCGGTACTCAATCCAATCAATCGTCCCTTGCTCCCACCATTGTGGTTGCCTCTCAGGTCTATCACTGGGAAGTTGCCCTTAGGGAGATCGTCAGCCTTATTCAAAGCGGCACCCTTGGTGGACAATCCTTCAAGGCCAACCTTGCCAACGGCGGCGAAGTAATTGAATTCAACCCGGATTATGCCCTTTCAGACGAAGCCAAAGCTTTGGCTGAATCAACCATTCAAGGCATCATTGACGGAACGATCACGATTACTCTTCCGTAATAAGTTAATGTAATAACGTCCCGCAGGTTGCCAGTGAATGTAAGCCTGTATAAAGAAACCTGCGGGACGATTTTTTTAGGATGGCGCGATGACAGATTCAAACAAACTCCCTTCAGGCCAGACTCGTATTGACAGCATCGAGATGCGCGGCATTACCAAGAGATTCCCCGGCGTGCTTGCCAGTGACCATGTGGATTTTGATGTAAAGTCCGGCGAGGTCCACGCTTTGCTGGGTGAAAATGGCGCCGGTAAAAGCACATTGATGAAGATCCTGTATGGCATGTATCATGCGGATGAAGGTCAAATTTTATTGAATGGCAGGCCTGTCAGCATCGCTTCCCCAACCGACGCGATCAACCACGGCATTGGCATGATCCATCAGCACTTCATGCTCGTGCAAACATTGACCGTTGCCGAAAATGTGGCTTTGGGACTACCGTCCTCCCGCGGCCCGTTGACCGACCTTGACCGCGTTTCCAAACGCATTTTGGAATTGGCCGGCATCTACGGTTTGAAGATCGATCCCGATGCATATATCTGGCAGCTCTCTGTCGGCCAGCAGCAGCGCGTTGAAATCATCAAAGCTCTTTATCGCGGCGCGGCATTGCTTATTCTCGACGAACCCACTGCAGTCCTTACCCCGCAGGAAGTGGATGAGTTTTTCGTCATCATGCACCAGATGGTGAAGGATGGCTATGCCCTTATTTTTATTTCTCATAAATTACATGAAGTTGTCGAGATCAGTAATCGTGTGACCGTTCTGCGTAACGGAAAGAAGATCGGCACACGCCCAACCTCTGAGACTACAAAACAAGACCTCGCCAATTGGATGGTTGGCCGTGATGTTGACTTCGCGCCGGACCGTGGAAATATCGAACGCGGCGAGATCCGTCTGAAACTGGATCAGCTATCCTGTAGTAGCGACCGTGGCACGATCGGTCTGAGTGATGTCAGCCTTGAAATTCATTCAGGAGAGATACTGGGAATTGCCGGTGTTTCGGGGAACGGTCAACGCGAACTTGCGGAAACTGTTGCAGGTTTGCGAAAAACAACCAGCGGACATATCCTGCTTGAAGGGCATGATGTCACAGGCTTTGCCCCCGGCGATCTGACCGAACGAATGTTGTCCTACATCCCCGAGGAAAGAATGCGCGACGGCATGATCAAGGATTTTACCGTTGCTGAAAACATGATCCTGCGCGAACATCATAAACAACCATTTTCGAGTTCGGGCTTTTTGAAATTAAAGAATATCTCGACTCATTCAGATAAATTGATCTCGCAATTCCATGTGAAGACCCCGTCACAGGAAACTCTTGCCAAGAATCTTTCCGGTGGCAATATCCAAAAAATTGTTCTTGCCCGCGAAATTTCCAGAAACCCGCGCGCCATCATCGCCGCACAACCCACCCGCGGACTTGACATCGGCGCAACCGAATATGTCCGCGAGCAATTGCTCGATCAACGCAAAAGAGGCGCGGCTGTCATGCTCATCTCTGAAGACCTGGACGAAATCCTGGCCCTCTCGGATCGCGTCGCTGTGATTTACGAAGGCAAAATCATGGATATACTTTCCCGTCAGAACGCAACGCGCGAACGGCTTGGTTTATTAATGGCAGGTGTGCATCCCGAAGAAAAAATCCCCGCCTGACTTTAAAGTAGTACAATCGCATTCCATCGGTTCGGTGGTCGCTTGTTGCGCGCAAAGCGCAGCAGCGGCGTTGGACAAAACCATCGAAAAGTGCCGCCGTCCCAAAAAGGAAGGACACCACCTATGAACCTTTGGCAGGAATATAAACGGCCCGCTTCCGTCACGGAAGCAATTCAAGCTCTTACAACTGCACCTGGTACTGTCATGCCCATTGCGGGCGGAACCGATCTGTTGCTTGATTTGAAACAAGGCCGCCACGCCCCCATCCATACATTAATTGATTTGACTTTTGTCCCGGAGATGACCGTTCTCGAATCGAGAGGGGATGAACTCTATATCGGCGCCGCCGTCCCGGTCAATCGCGTCGCACTGGACCCGCTGACTGGTCATCACGCCCAGGCATTGGTCGAAGCCTGTAATTTGATCGCCGGCCCGCAAGTCCGCAACACCGCCACGCTCGGCGGCAATGTCGCGCACGCCCTCCCCGCCGCAGACGGGACCATCGCCCTGACGGCTCTCGAAGCGCAAGCCGAAATCGCCAGCCCCACAGGGATGCGACGTATGCCCTTTACTTCACTCTTCCTCGGCCCGGGCAAATCGGCAATCAATAAAAGCACAGAGATTATTGTCGGCTTCTATTTACCACTTACCAGGCACCAACAGGCCTCCTGTTTCAAACGCATCATGCGCCCGCAGGGAGTGGCACTGCCCATCTTGAACTGCGCCGTCTGGCTTGAACGGGATGGAGACATCGTCAAAGATATTCGCATCGCCGTCGGCCCCGGCAGTTCAATTCCCTTCCGCGCCACCGAAGCAGAATCCGCTTTACGTGGACAATCCATCAATGAAAAGAATTTTGCCAGCGCGCTTGAAGTCTTGCTCGGTCAGGCAAAATTCCGCACCAGCGCTCGTAGAGCAAGTGCAGATTATCGCAAGCACATTGTCGGTGGTTTGTTCAAGGATGTGCTGGATACAGCATGGACAAGAACAGCATAAATCGTCTGTCAATTCGGTTGGTTTCGAAACATTTTAGAACTACTCATTCACCTTACGCAGTCCAGCCTGTAGCGCGACATTTATGTCGCCCATTTTGCGAGATAAATCTCGCGTTACCGCGTAAGATGAGCTGCCCAATCACAATAAAATCTGAAGGTATATAAAATGGACAACTTACTTTTCCTTAGAGGTCTTTTAATCGGATTTTCCATCGCCGCGCCAGTAGGGCCGATCGGTGTCTTGTGCATTCGCCGCACATTGACGAATGGACGTCTTTCGGGTCTGGCATCTGGTTTCGGGGCCGCAACCGCTGACGCGATCTACGGCTCCATTGCTGGCTTCGGTTTGACCTTCATCTCCAGTTTTCTCATGGGTCAACAAATGTGGCTGCGCATTATCGGCGGACTCTTTCTTTGCTATCTTGGCATCAAGACCATGCTATCCAAACCCGCTGAACAGGCCGCGAAAGCTGACGGAAGCGGATTGCTCGGCGCGTATGCCTCAACTTTTTTGTTGACTGTAACCAATCCCTTGACCATCCTTTCTTTTGTGGCGATCTTTGCCGGGCTGGGGTTGGCGAACACAAACGGAAGTTATGCCTCCGCAATATTTCTGGTGTCGGGTGTTTTTCTCGGCTCTGCGCTCTGGTGGTTTCTGCTGGTTGGAGGCGTGGGGATGTTCCGGGCAAGGTTCAATCCGCAGGGATTGTTGTGGGTCAACCGCATTTCAGGTGTGATTATCACGGTTTTTGGTGTAATTGCCTTGGGAGCGTTGATATATGCGTGAAAATAATCAATCATGACTTTTGATTGAGCGGAATGCAGACTTTAGTCTGCAATTTTACAGAGGCAAAGCGGACTGAAGTTCGCGCTCCGGAGCAAATTCGTGATTTACTGAAATTAGAACACTCCCGTGTTTCTCAGCGTCTCGGTAATTCAATTTTTTGAGGAAACGAATGAACAATCAAATCTCCCTTACGGTTAATGGCATTCAGCACACCCTCGAACCCGTCGCAGGTGAAACCCTCTCCACCCTCCTACGTCAGCGACTTCGCTTAACAGGCACAAAGATCGGTTGTGACGAGGCCGAGTGCGGCGCGTGTACCGTCCTTGTGGATGGTGAGCCGATCATGTCGTGTGTCTATCCCGCCGAGCGCGCCGATGGCAAGACGATTGTCACCATCGAGGGACTTGCCCAGCGTGTCCATGAAGAGATGAAACTTCATCCGCTCCAGGAAGCCTTTGTCGAGCATGGCGCTGTCCAATGCGGATTCTGCATCCCCGGGCAAATTATGACCGCGTATGCGCTGCTCAAGCGCAACCCGAATCCAGACAGTGCGGATATTCGGTTTGCGCTCAAGGATACGCTTTGTCGTTGCGCGGGGTATCCCACAATCGAGAATGCCATTCTCGCCGCCGCATATTCCCTGCGGACAGGCGACCCCATCCCGCCGCCGAATGTCCCTGATTCAATCCATACACATAACACAGTCGGCCGCACACACACGCGTCCCGATGGAATTGAGAAGGTTACAGGCGATGCGATTTATACTGACGACCTTGTCTTCGATGGCATGTTATACGCCAAAGCGCGCCGCGCGATGGTGCCTCATGCCATTCTCAAGAAGCTGGATATTTCAAAAGCAAAAGCCCTGCCCGGTGTTGTCGCAGTTTTGACTGCCGAAGACATCCCCGGCGAACACAATCATGGGCTGGTCATTTACGATTGGCCGACCATCGTTGGTATTGGGGAACGCGTCAGGTATGTGGGGGATGCGATCGCCATCGTCGCGGCTGAGTCCCAACAGATCGCCGAGCAGGCGTCGGCGTTGATAGAAGCGGAGTTCGACCTCCAGCCCGTCATCACGAATCCAGTTCAGGCTCGTGAGGAAGGCCAGCCGCAGCTTCATCCAAATGGGAATTTGCTCAAGCATATTAAAGTCCGCAAGGGTGATATGGATGCGGGCTTTGCCGAGGCGGATGTAATTATCGAACATACTTTTCACACGCCAATCACTGATCACGCATTCATGGAGCCTGAGTGCAGCATCGCTGTGCCGAAGCCCGATGGCCGCATGGAAATTTATGTTGGCTCGCAAATTCCGTATCAGGATCGAACGCAGGTGGCACGTGTGATGGGCTGGGATGAGTCGCGTGTGCGAATCGTTGGGCAGTTGATGGGCGGCGGCTTCGGCGGCAAGGAAGATGTGATGGGACAAATCCATTCAGCCATGCTCGCAAATGTAACCCAGCGCCCTGTGAAATTATTATTTGACCGCCACGAAAGTTTGCTTGTGCATCCCAAGCGCCACGCCACACAGATCCGCGTGAAGATGGGCGCGAAGAAAGATGGCCGTCTCGTTGTGGTGGATACCGAACTGTATGGCGACACGGGCGCGTATGCGTCGCTCGGCGAAAAGGTGATGACCCGCGCCACCACGCACGCCGCTGGCCCGTATGATGTGCCGAATGTGCGCGCCGATTGTTATGCCATGTACACCAACAATCCGCCCGCGGGCGCGTTCCGTGGTTTTGGCGTGACGCAATCCGCCTTCGCGGTCGAGTCCATGATGGATATGCTCGCTGAAAAATTGAACATCGAACCTGTTGAACTGCGCCGCATGAATGCCTTGCATGTCGGAAGCATCACCAACACGGGGCAGGAATTGAAAGAGTCCGTTGGCTTGACGGAATGTATCAATAAAGTGGATGCGGAAATGCGGAAGTACAACCCGCATCCTTTCACACCGATAGTTGATCCTGCTCAACCGAATTTGATTCGTGCCTGGGGCTTTGCCTCGGCTTACAAGAACACGGGACTCGGCGGCGGCGCTCCCGATAAATCCGGTGCGGATGTTGAACTCTATGAAGATGGTACGTTCCAAGTCCGCAGTTCCGCCGCTGAACTCGGTCAGGGACTCGTCACTGTCATGCGCTTGACCGTTGCGGAAGAAATGGCGGTCGCACCGGAGCAAGTCCGCGTACTGGTTATGGATACTGATCTAACTCCCAACGGTGGCCCGACAACCGCTTCACGACAAACTTATGTGACGGGCAATGCCTCGCGCTATGCCGCCAGGACTTTGCGCGACGAAATCACCGCTTCGATGGCTGAAAAATATGATGTCCGCCCCGAACAGATTCACTTCAAGGATGGCATTGTCCACGTCAATGGGACTTCGCTCACTTATGCGGAAATTTACAAGGAAATGAAAGCCTCTGGGAAACAACCGCTCGTCTGCTACGAATATGAAGCGCCCAAAACCCAGCCTCTCGGCACGGGAGGCGATATGCACTTCGCGTTTTCCTTTGGTGTGCAAGCTGCTGAAGTGGAAGTCAACACGTTGACGGGCGAAGTCCGCGTGTTGAAAGTCATTGCCGCCAACGATGTGGGCATGGCCGTCAATCCGCTTGGCTTGCAGGGACAAGTCGAAGGCGGCGTGATGATGGGGCTAGGCAACTGTCTCACCGAAGAATTCATTATGGACAACGGCAATGTGGTCACCGATCATCTCGCGCGTTATCGCGTGCCTGGTATTATGCTCACGCCTGAGATCATCGCCATCATCGTTGAGCATCCCACTGCGGAAGGCCCTTATGGCGCAAAGGGAGTGGGTGAGATATGCAGTATCCCAACCACGCCCGCGATCACGAACGCGATCTATAATGCGGTCGGCGTAAGGGTTGATAAGACGCCTGTGGATCAGGAGTTGATCGCCAGGGAGTTGTGGGAGAGGGAAAGTAGAAAGTGAAAAGTAATCAGTAAAAAAGGACTCTCACGCTTTCAAGCCTGAGAGTCCTTTTCAAGTGTATAAGCGATTTACGACACCGTCTCTACGCGGATTTCTTTCAAAATAGCAGAGACTTCTTTCTCTGAGCGAATGTGCCGTGTCAAGACTTGTGCGGTTTTCTCCAGCAGACGGTCTGCGGAGAGTTTCGCCAAATCCTGCCTCATACTTTGACCGATGTATAGCTTTAGCAGGGCTTCCACAGTCGTATCACGTCCTGCTGCGATTTTTTCAAGCGAAGCCAGCGAATCGGCAGGGATGTGAATGGTGACCGGCTTGCTATCGCGGGAGCGGATTTTCAAGTCAAACCCTTCTTCGGTTTTCGGAGTATGTTCAGTTTGCTTCTTCATAAACTTTCCTTTCAGCACGGGTTGCAGAACGGGCTGAGATAATTCGGCTTCGGTTGTTGCGCTCTGTGTAAACAGCCAGTAAAAGCCGCTGTGAAAAAGTATACCCGATAATGAAATCACGGGTTTTCTTTTCATCCACCGACGCATCGCCTGTTTGGTAGAACGGGTCAAAGAAAACTTCGACAGCTTCTTCAAAAGTTACCCCGTGCTTTTGGATATTGCTTTCAGCTTTGTTTTCATCCCATTCAAATTCTGAGCCTTGCAAGCGGTAGACGATGTCCATTGCGATTTCCCTTTTAGTTATGATCTTGTTAAAATTATAACTTGATTATTCCAAAAAGGACTCTCAAGCCTCCCAGCCTGAGAGTCCTTTTTTTACAAGTCTGCATCCATATCGGGTAAAATCAGGTAAAGAAAAGGGCTAACTATGAACAAATTCACTGGCTATCGCTGTTCGCTTTGTGGAATCGAATACCTGCCCGGTCAGGTTACATACACTTGTCCAAAAGATGGTGGAAACCTGGATGTTATTCTCGACTATGATTCCATCAAAAAGAAATTCCAACCCGAAGATATCACCTCGCGGACTGAATCCTCGCTTTGGAGATACCTGCCTCTTTTGCCTGTGGATGAACCCGAAGGTGACTCTACCCCCTTGCACGCGGCAGGCTGGACGCCGGTGTTTGCTCTGCCACGATTGGCAGAAAAACTCAACCTTAAGCATCTCTGGCTCAAGGATGAGTCGCGCAACCCTACAGCGTCTTTCAAGGATAGGGCCAGCGCAGTCGTTGTGACTCGCGCGCGCGAACTCAAGGCTGAGGTCGTTGTGACTGCTTCCACAGGAAATGCAGGCGCGGCCCTGGCGGGCATGTCTGCGGCTGTGGGGCAGAAGGCCGTCATTTTTGCGCCCAAGTCTGCTCCGCCGGCCAAGGTGGCGCAGCTGCTCGTCTTCGGCGCGAAGGTCATTCTGGTGGATGGGACATACGATGAGGCATTCGACCTGAGCATCAAAGCTGCGAATGAATTTGGATGGTACTGCCGTAACACGGGCTACAATCCATTTACATTGGAGGGCAAGAAGACCGCCGCCTTCGAGATTTGGGAATGGTGGATCGAAGCGCATCGCAACTGGCACAAGAAGGAAAGCCCGCTGGATAATCATTCGCCATTGTCCGTTTTTGTTTCGGTGGGGGATGGCAATATCATCTCCGGCATTCATAAAGGATTCAAGGATTTGCTCGCATTAGGTTGGATTCCAAACATGCCGCGCATCATTGGCGTGCAAGCCGAAGGTTCTGCGGCGATTGCGAATGCGTTCAATGCAAATACTGAAACCATCATACCTGTTTCAGCGACAACCATCGCGGACAGCATTTCAGTGGACCTGCCCCGAGACGGCGTCCGCGCGGTGCGGGCCGCGAAGGAAACAGGCGGTACATATATTACAGTATCCGACGATGAGATCATCAAATCCATTGCGGAACTCGGCGGCATGGGAGTCTTTCCCGAACCTGCCGGGGCGACGGCCTATGCCGGTCTGGTCAAAGCGGCAGGCTCGGGCGTGGTCGGAAGCGATGATCCAGTCCTGGTCATGAATACAGGCAGCGGCCTCAAGGATGTCCGCGCGGCGATGAAGGCTGTTGTGGAGGCTCCCATTATCGAACCAACTTTAGCG
>JACRBH010000176.1 GCA_016234535.1 Chloroflexota bacterium | reverse complement strand
AATTCGCTCATCTTTTCGTTCAACTCGTTGTACAATTGTTTGCTACTGCTCATCATCGGCCTCCTTTGGTCGTCAAGCAACCAAATTATGCCTTACTTGGTGAGCAGTAGCAAATTTATCGGTTCTGTAAGGGTATCAGGTGTCAAGAATAAAATTTCTTCATTATGGTGGCATAACGCGATGTCAGATGAAACCACGGGGGCGACCATTTTACCTTCGGTATTCCCTTACGGATAACATTCCGCATCTCATCCGGACCTGTGAACTGGTCCAGCAACAGGAGGCTTCTCCCCACTTCGAATGCAGCGTGCGCGTCCGAACCAACCGTCCCTGCGATATTGTGTTTTTGGGCAAACAACCCCGCCCGAAGGTTGAAGCGCGGCAACATGCATCGTGAGTTGTAAACCTCAATCGCATCCACAAAAGGCAGAATTTCAAGGAGGTCGTTTTCCATCCAACCGCCCTTTCGCAATTCGTCAAACGGATGTGAAACGCTGATAAATGCACCCTGTTCTTTCAATTTTCCAATGGTCTCCTGAGGTGTAAGGTTTGGGGGAATCTCTTCGATAACAAATGCCGCGAGAATCTCACCCTTGGTAGTCATAATCTCCTCGCCGACAATAACAAGCTCAGGGTCAATGGACTTTGCCTCACGCGCTCCCGCAATCGAGTTGTGGTCAGTGACGATAACACGGTCAATACCCTTATGGCGCGCCATGGCAACCAGATCGGCTGGGCGGGTCAGGGAATCTTTCGACGCGTGGGTATGACAGTGAAATTCAACAGAAACCATGACATTGATTCCTAAAAACAGAATTTTGGTAGTATACACTGCCTTAAGAAACAATCAGGACTTACGCAGAACAAATTGGCGTAAGTCCCAACAAGATTAGGTAACTATTATCAATACTTCACGAAAGGATATTCGCAGCAGCGGCTTTAGTCGCTTTTTACCAGAATGACCGAAGTCGTTACTTCGCTCTCGCGATCTACTGATTATGAATGGTATGTGTTTTTAGCAATAGTGTATGGTTGTTTGCGCGATGCCAAAACTGACTGCTTAATTCGAAGAATTGACAGGTTCAGCGGTCTTCGACTAGCAGATTTACTTTTGCCGTGCCTGAAGCGTGACCGTGCAATATACCGGCGGCTCTTTGCAGTACCTTCATCACTTTTTCCCGGGTTCCCTGGTTCTTTAAACCATTAACAGAGATACTGTGCTTGGGCGGCTTATTCATAAAAAATTCTGTATTGATGCTCAGATGAAAATTTTCATCGTTTCCATCGAGGTTTTCCTCAAGCAGATCGATCACCTCTTCTGTGAAATCAAAAAAACTTCTCGCTGAGACATCATCTTCAGTGGTTAATATTTCAATACCGTTGAATATCACTTTTTTGCCCATAATATTTGCCTCATTATTTTTCAGGCACAACTGTTATGGGTCAAGGATATTCGATTAAATGAAAGGCGACATTACCACATTATGTTAAAACCGTTGTAGAGTCATTGCAGGGGAGCTGGCGGGTAACCTACGCGAAGCCGCACAGGTTTTCAAAATTTTGCAATCGCATTCGTTTTCTAGGAAGCAAAACACAAGATTAGATCGTTGACATTCGTACCACTCGGGCCAGTTCGAATCAGATCATCCAGCGCATCGAAAAAAGTGTATGCATCATTTCGGGATAGGTAATCTGCTGTACTAAATCCCAACGCCCCGGCTTTTTTGGCAGATTCGCCGGTTACCACCGCGCCTGCCGCATCGGTTGATCCATCTTCGCCGTCAGTTGCAAGTGAGATAAACATAACATCTTCCAAGCCATCCAAAACATCCACAGCGGCAAGCGCAAGTTCCTGATTCCTTCCGCCTTTCCCATTTCCTTTTAACGTTACGGTCGATTCGCCACCTGCCAGCAAACAAAAAGGACGCGGTAATGTCTTCAGCAATTCTTTAAATTGTGCAGCAATGTCCCGCCCAACGACAGTGGCCTCACCTTGCAGTGCCGTATGAATAACATCAGCCCTAAAACCTTCAGTTCGCGCCTGTGCCTGTGCGGCAAGCAAGGCAATGTTATTACTCGCAATTATTGCAGTCTGAGTGCTGGCAAAGACTGGTTCATCAGGCTTCATAGTTTCCCGTAAAGATGCAACTATGGAATCGGGGATTTTATTTAATAAATTATATTTTCGAATAATGGATATGGCATCAGCACAGGTAGTTGGATCAGGCACAGTCGGTCCGGATGCAATCGCTTCGATAGGGTCATTTACAACATCTGAAAGAAGCAGGTTGACGATTCGCGCCCCGTTTGCAAAACGCATCACCCCCCCGCCTTTGAGAAGATCCAAATGACGACGTACGATGTTGATCTCGTCAATGCGCGCGCCACTTGCCAAAAATGCAGAAGTGAGGGATTTCAAGTCAACAAGGGGTGCGCGAGGCGCGGCCATTAAAGCCGAGCCTCCTCCGGAAATCAAACACACCATGAGATCCTCCGCCGTTAACTGCGAAACAAATTCTATGACAGCAAGTCCCGCCGAAACACTAGCCTCCCCCGGCACAGGATGATTTCCTTCGATAACAGTAGCAGGCATAACGGTCAGAGGCGATGCGTGCTTGGTGATAACAAGGGTGTTGGTGGGGTTGATTTCGTCCGCCAATGCCTGGGTCATCGCGCAGGCTGCTTTTCCCAACCCAAGTGCATATGTACGCCGTGCGCCTGGCAATGGATTCTCGTGCAGATGCTTTCTTACAGCCGCACCCGGCTCCACGGCATTTAATGCGGCAGCAAGCACGCGTCTTATAGAATCTCCACGCACATGCGATTTCAAGGAAGAAGTCTGGAATTGTCTCAAAATGAACATGGCATAAGTATACATGAAGCCAGGAAATGGGAAAACAAGGGTTGGAAGCGCGAAGAATCGGCATATCATTCCGACAATTGATAACAATAATTACTTGTGATATACTGAAAAATATATAAGCATACTCTTAAAGTTTGATCAATTGATTGGGTAGGTATAAAAAATCCGACTTTATCGTTTATAGTTCAGCAAAACAATGAACGGAATTTTGTTGGCGAAGGAGAGCGTGAAAAATTCTTGCGGACAAAAAAAGAAAATTCGGTTCAAGCCAGGCTGCTAACATGTATTTGATTTCATACTTTCCATATTTTTGATTATTTGGAGATGTTTTGATTTTATTAGGTTTTGCTTCCTCATCAGTATTTGCTACAGAAGCGCCCGTTCTACAAAACGAAAGACTACAGGCACTTATCCATCAACACAATTCCTTTTGTTCAGGTAATTGTGTGTTTTTTAAACTGTGAATTTTCAGAACTTGCTGGTAAAAGTTTACAAGACAAAAAACTTTTACCAGCAAGTTCTGTTTATTAGATCAGAGAAACCCCAGCTTACATTGGCTAAGGAGGCAGGCATCCAGAAAAACCTATAAAATTTTGCATTTACGCTTAGATTGAATACCCAAAGCTTACACAAAATATTTGTAACAAGGAGAATGATCTATGAGTACGCAAAAAACTTCCCAATGGCTTTTCCGCATCTTTGCGGCCCTGGCCATTTTTGCACTGTTTTTCACTCAATCGGCGGGTGTGGCAAATGCGCAAGGCACAAAACCACCGACCACCAAGGAAAAAGTGGAAATCGCTCAAACCAGCTTGGATGAAGTCCAAAACTATTATGGAAGACTGGGCGATATTAAGGGCCCGGTAGGAATAGTGGTTGAGTTGAAAGACAAGCCCGCGGCCCTGGTTTATGCTGAAAGCCAGGGGCAGGCCCGTTCTGCCCAGCTTACGGTGAATCAAGTCAACTTGATCGCGCAAAAGCAGGCAGACTTTATGAGTGCGCTTCAGAACGTGGGGATTAAATCCACTGAGTTATTCCGCACACAAAAAGTATATAACGGTATCTGGTTGCGTGTCGATTCCAGCGTTCTAAAGACATTGGCAACGATGCCCGGCGTAAAGGCAATTCACCCCATTGTTTCAAAACAATTGGAACACACCACCAGCGTGCCATTGATCGGCGCGCCGCAGGTATGGGGTGGTTTGAGCAATTTCCGTGGTGAAAACATCACGATAGGCATCATTGATACCGGCGTTGACTATATCCACACAAACTTTGGCGGCCCTGGTACACCCGGTTATGCTGGGCAGGATTTCACCTCTGCCAGTGAAGTGGGGGACCTTTTCTCGGCTTCCACCAAAGTCGTCGGCGGTTGGGATTTTGTAGGCGATGCTTACAACGCCAATGATGCTGTCCCTGTGCTTGCTCCTGACCCAGATCCGATGGACTGCAATGGTCATGGCAGCCATGTGGCAGGCTCGGCGGCTGGTTTTGGCGTTAACGCTGATGGAACCACATATGTGGAAGCCGGCGCCGACACATACGCTACGCTAGGTTCATTGAGTTCGTCGGCCTATATTTCCAAATTCCGTGTTGGTCCCGGTGTAGCACCGAAGGCCAGCTTGTATGCGCTGCGCGTCTTCGGCTGCGCTGGTTCCACAGATGTGACGGAACAGGCGATCGAATGGGCGATGGATCCCAATGGAGATTCCGATCTTAGCGATCACCTTGACGTTATCAACATGTCGTTGGGCTCGTCCTTCGGCTCTGAATATGATACTTCTGCAGCTGCCTCCAACAATGCGGCTGAAGCAGGCGTTATCGTAGTTACCTCAGCTGGCAACAGCGGCGATGTTTATTACATCACCGGCGCTCCCGGTGTGGCACGCTATGCAATCAATGTTGCAAATAGCGTTGACTCTGGCGCAGTCGTAAGTGCAATGGAAGCCACTGCACCCGCCGCTCTGGTCGGCAACCATCCTGCTGTGGAAGCGGCCTTCGGCCCGGATCCCGGCACACCCGGTGTTACTGGTGATGTGTTAACCACGACTCCAGCCAATGGTTGTACAGCCATCTCGACTGTTCTAACGGGCAAGATTGCACTGATTGATCGTGGTGCTTGTACATTTAAAACCAAGGTCCGCAATGCGCAAAACGCGGGTGCCATTGGCGTTATCATTGCAAACAACGTGGTTGGCTTCCCATTTGGTATGGGCGATGACCCTGCCATTGTTGACCCAATCACCATCCCCTCAATGATGACAACCCTTTCGGTCGGAAATGCGATCAAGGCTCAGCTAACCGTCCCAGCAACTGTCACCATCCGCTTGACTTCGGAGTTTAAAGATCAGTTCCAGATGACGGACACCTCCGTCGAAGATACCTTAGTAGCTTCCAGTTCACGCGGCCCGGCTCGTGTTCAAACACTCCTCAAACCGGATCTCGCCGCTCCTGGCGATTCAATATTCTCCACAGCAACCGGCACCGGCGATAAAGGCGTCAGCTTTGGCGGCACATCCATGGCCTCACCGCACGTGGCTGGCGTCATGGCGCTCTTAAGGCAGAATCATCCCACTTGGTCAGTTGCCGAACTTAAGGCATTGGTGATGAATACCGCCGCCAATGATATTTGGACCAGCACAGCGCATACAGCCAAATTCACGCCCACTCGCGTTGGCGCCGGCCGTGTAAGTGCGGCCAATGCCACCCAATCCTCTGTTGTGGCATACAACGCTATCGATCCCGGACAGGTGAGCGTTGCCTTTGGCGAAGTTGAAGTATTGGGCACCCAAAGCATCACCAAGAGCATCACAATCAAGAATAAGAGCGCTACAACTGAAGCGACATATACAGTTGCTTTTGACTCACGGTATCAGGCAAACCCAGGGCTTACCTTTACTATTCTGGATGCCTATAATGTCGGTTTGGATCACCCTATAACCATACCGCCTCTTGGCACGGTTGAAATCAGAGTTAAGGTAGACATCGACGCCGCCCTCCTCACACGCGGACGCGACGGCACAATTGCAACCGGCTCCCGCCAGCGTTTCAGCGAAAGTGGTGGTTACGTCACATTTACACCAGTATCTGCCACAGCAGCCTTGCGTGTACCGGTCCATATTGCTGCGCGCCCGGCATCCGACATGAGCGTTTCTCAAACCGGGATTGTCCTACCTGCCGCAGCAACTGGCACTTTCAGCCTTACTCCCACCGGCACACCAGTGGATACAGTGGACGATACTTCATTGGTCACGATCATGGAGTTGTTGGGCACAAGCCCGAACGATGTTTCGAGCACTGGACCCAATGATGCCGCTGACCTTAAATATATCGGCGCGACCTCTGATTATCCATTCTATACATTTGCGAATTCAGCGATGTATTTTGGCGTTGCCACGTATGGAAAATGGGATACCGCAAACGCGACCGAGTTTGATGTTTACATTGACATAAATGAAGACTCCGTGGATGACTTTGTAGTCTTCAACGCCACCCAGGGCTTTTTCACTGGCACGACTGATGATGTCATGTTTACAGCCTACTGCAATCTCGCCACATCTGCGTGTAATGCTGATTATTATGTAAACGGCTTTAGTGGAGCGACCAACACCAACCTCTTCCACAACAACGTGATGTACCTGCCTGTAAACTTTACAAGCATTGGATTGGTGGATGGCGTCAATACTGATTTCAACTTCCAGATCGTCTCCTTCAATCGCGATGCCGCTGGAATTGTGGATACCAGCCCGGTAATGTCGTATGATGTTGCCAGTCAGGCCTTCACTGCAATTGACCCTGTATTCACCGGAATGCCAACATGGCTTGACGCTTCAGTTTACTCACCCACCTTTGATATCACCTATAACAAAGCAGCCGTTGCGGCTAATAACTCCAAAGGCCTGTTGTTGCTCCACCATTTCAACGCCACGAATACAGCTGAAGTATTGCCAATCGTTCCCAATGTCACTTCAATCGTGCGCGCCAATGCAAACCCGGTTAACACTTCAACAGCAGATTTCACGGTGACTTTCTCTGAAATCGTAACCGGCGTGGATTTGAGTGACTTCGCCCTTGTCTCAACTGGTGTGACAAGCGCATCACTCTCATCTGTCAGCGGTTCCGGGACAACTTACACCGTCACCGTCAATACCGGCTCCGGAAACGGCACGCTCCATGTGAATTTGATAGACAACGATTCCATTCTGGATGCGGACCTTAATCCACTGGGCGGAACAGGGACAGTCAACGGTGATTTCACCACCGGCGAAACATACAGCGTAGTGAAGGTCGTTACCTTCGCTGATGTTCCTAATACTCACACTGCCTGGCAATATATCGAACGCCTCTACATTTCCGGCATAACCGGTGGTTGCGGCACAGGTCCATTGATCTACTGCCCAGGCACCAATGTAACGCGTGCCCAGATGGCGGTCTTCATCCTCCGCGCAGAACACGGCGCTTCCTATGTTCCCCCGCCTGCCACTGGCACAGTCTTCACCGATGTCCCAGTTGGCTCCTTTGGCGCTGCCTTTATCGAACAGTTGAAGGCTGAAGGCATCACGAGTGGCTGCACTCCCACCACCTTCTGCCCCAACGCTACCATCACCCGCGGACAAATGGCAGTATTCCTGCTGCGCGGTGAACATGGCAGCGCTTATATTCCTCCGTCAGCTACCGGTACCGTCTTCACTGATGTTACTGTCAGCACCCCCTATGCGGCCTTCATCGAGCAGTTGTTTGCTGAAGGTATCACATCCGGCTGTGGCGGCGGCAATTACTGCCCAAGCTCACCTGTCACTCGTGCGGAAATGGCGGTTTTACTCGTAAGAACATTTAATCTGCCATAAGTTAGGCAGCACCATGTAGTAAAAAACAGGGATGGGGAATCCCATCCCTGTTTTTTCTTTTTCATTCACATAGCTCAACACTAAGATATCATCAAACCTTTTATCTCATTTTTTATCAATTGCAATATAGTGCCTCCGAGGGGCAATTCGCAGTTTTTATTTCATGCAATAATTTTAGAGTCGGCGATCATCAAAATAATTCTACAAAGGAGGCGATGCCATCTAACGCCTGTAATGGAAGCTAAACCTGCTTCGATTAAGCGGGGCTTGATTCATCTGCTCTTTTATCGTATTTGTTAGAGGATCAAGACTGTTTTACTTCAGTGAAGCCTAATCCATTAAAGCGTTAACCAAATTTCAACCTCTTACTTACGCCTTTTGTTACACCCTAAACATACACCCAAGGAGAATAAATAATGCGTACTCATTTATGGCGTCTTGTCAGTGTTCTGGTTTTACTGGCAATGTTCGTCAGCCCGATAGGTTCAGCCGCTGCCGCGCCGCGTAGTTCCCAGACGGCTGCACCCAAATCAAATATGCAGGTAATTAATGCTTCCTTTGTCGGCGTCAGCAAGCCGCTTAGTACCCTTGCCCCGGTCAAAGTGGAAGCAAGCGCGGCGGCAATTGCGCGCAGCCAAAAGGAACGTTTAACATTTCCCAAGACAGAGAATGCCCTGACCAATGGCGGATTCGACGCTTCCATCGTACAAAATGGCCCTGTCGGCAATTCCATGCCTGCCCCTGTGGCGAATTTTGAAGGTGTCAATAATGTCAGTGGTGTTCTGCCTCCTGACACTCAGGGCGATGTTGGCTTTGACCCCGCAACAAGCACTAAATATTATGTTCAATGGGTTAACCTGGCCTTCGAGATCTGGGATGTAACCAACCCTGCGGCTCCGACATCACTCTACGGACCCGCTGCAGGCAATACCCTGTGGGCTGGTACTGGCACGATCTGCGCCGCCAACAATGACGGCGATCCCATCACCCAGTTTGATCACCTTTCCAATCGCTGGATGATGAGCCAGTTCGCGCTCGGCTTCCCAAACGACTTCCACCAATGTATCGCCGTTTCTGCCACTGCCGACCCGACGGGTGTCTGGTATTTGTATGACTTTCAGACCAGCACTGTCGTAATGAACGACTACCCTCATTTCGGTGTCTGGCCTGATGGCTATTATATGACCGTCAACCAGTTCGATGGCGCTACCTTCGGCTGGGAGGGCGCGGGCGTGGCAGTCTTCGAGCGCACAGCTATGCTGGCTGGTCTGCCTGCTCGCATGATCTACATTGATATTGGTGCAGTCACGCTCAATTACGGCGGTATGTTGCCCTCCGATTTGGATGGCCCCGCCCCCGCTGCTGGCACCCCCAACTATTTCATGGAATGGGATGACAGCTCCTGGTTGGGCGATGCAAACGACACTCTGCGCATTTGGGAATTCAAGACCGACTGGGCTGTACCCGCCAACACCACCTTTGGTGCTAACGTGAGCTATGATCCCAATGCCTTTATTACCACCGCAAACGTAGATCCGAATATGTGCGGCGGCGCACGCAGTTGTATTCCCCAACCCGGCACTGCTGCCGGATTGGATGCCATTGCAGACCGCCTAATGTACCGCCTGCAATACCGCGATTTTGGTTCCTACCAAACTCTGGTCGGAAACCACACCGTAGATGCAACCAGCGCTGATAAGGCCGGCATTCACTGGTTTGAACTGCGCGATACAGGCACAGGTTTTGCCATGAATCAGGAAGGCGTTTACACATCCGGAGCCGACAATGTCTGGATGGGCAGCGCCGCCATGGATGCCGTAGGCGATATAGCCTTAGGGTTCTCTGTGGCAAGCGGCACAACCTATCCCTCGATCCGCTATACAGGACGTCTCGCTGCAGACCCAGCTAATACCCTGCCGCAAGGTGAAGGCAGCCTCGTTGTCGGAAGTGGCTCTCAAACCCATTCCGCCGCCCGCTGGGGTGACTACAGCATGTTGGCTATAGATTCCACCGATAACTGCACATTCTGGTACACCCAGGAATACATGCAGACCACCAGTTCCGCTGGCTGGCAAACCCGCATCGGTTCCTTCAAATTCCCAAGCTGCACCACTGCTCCTACTGGTGTTCTTTCCGGTACAATCACCGACAGCTTGTCTGCCCCGATTGCCGGTGCATCTGTGGATGTCTCTGGCGGATATTCCACCATCACCGACGCCACCGGCCACTACGCGCTCGACTTGGTGGATGGCACCTACACCGTGACTGCTTCCAAATATGGGTACGTTCCCAGCACTGTGCCAGGCGTTGTTGTAACAGCTCCAAATACCACCACACAGAACTTCTCACTCGCTGCAGCGACTACATCAACTATTTCGGGTGTTGTGACAGACAGCGCCACCGGCTGGCCTTTATATGCCCGCATTGATATCTTCGGCTTCCCCGGCGGCCCGGTCTTCACCAATCCGGTCACCGGCGCCTATAGCGTGCCGTTGGTTGATGCCCCCTACACATTCACCGTCAGCGCAATGAGCGGAGGCTACACTAATGCCGTTCTGCCGCTGATCGTCTCCGGCGACGCCACCCAGGATTTCAGCCTAACTGCCGCTGCCTCATGCACTGCGGTTGGTTATACTCCCGGCGCAAGTGTTTTATCAGAAGGGTTTGAAAGCGTCACGTTCCCGCCCACTGGCTGGAACGTTTACGAAACCGGGGACGCCAATCCTGGCATCAAGACGGGAACAACAGGCACGACTGGCTCCCACGGATCTTCCCACGGCGGTACCAATTTTGCCTGGCACGATGATGACTTTGGCTCCACCGCAACCGGCATCATAAGCTGGCTTGCCACGCCGCAGATTTCCGTCCCGGCAGGCGGCAGTTTATCCTTCTGGCAACGCGGTTACTGGGGAGGTTATTATACATACCATAGTGTGTGGATCACCACCGGCGCAAGCCCCGACCCAACCGTTTCCACTTACGTTGAACTATGGAATGGCAATACTGCTGAGGCCTGGTCGCAACAGATCGTAGACCTGAGCGCTTATGGCGGCCAGAATGTTTATCTTGCCTTCGAATATGAAGGGGATTTTTCAGATGAATGGTACCTTGATGATGTGGCAGTACAAAGCGCCTGCCATCCCGTCCCCGGCACTGGTCTGGTAGTCGGTTCTGTCTTTGATGCCAATACCAGCACACTCATCTCGAACGCTTCCGTTCAAGATGCTGCACTCAACCCTGCTTTGATCATTGATTCCTCCGCAGACCTGGCCTCCCCGGCACAAATGTACGTTATCGCCCAGCCCGCCGGCGCTCAAGCTCTGACAGCCAGCGCGTTGAACTTTGCATCAAACACTCAATCTCCGGTTGTTGTAGCCGGCGGCACTGTCAAGCAGGATTTCAACCTTGCATCTGGCAATCTCTCTGCCAGCCCGACCAGCATGACATTTAACGTAACAACCTCCGCGCCTGCAGCAGTCGCTCCGCTCGCAATAAATAACACCGGAGCCGCTGCAGCAAACTTCGAAGTATTTGCCATGCCGGGCACCTTTGCGGGCTATGAACCTACCGGCCCATTTGCTGCAAATACCCGCCATACCGGCCCGAAGAATCTCAACGATCTGGATGCTTCAAAACTTCGCATTGACTTTACACCGCAGGGCATTCCTGAAATTGCGGGAGGTGAAATTTCCACTTCCTGGCCAACGGGGCTGACTTATGCCTGGGGCATTGGCTTCAATACAGACAATAATGACCTTTGGCTGGGCAACATTGCCGCAGCTGGCGGCGATAATCTCAACTATCGCTTCACAACCGCTGGCGTCAACACAGGCGACACAATTGACACCGCTCCGTGGGTTGGTTCCTTCGCTGGCGATATGACCTACAATCCATTCTCCAATATGTTATGGCAGGTCAATGTTGGCGGCGACAACTGTATCTATGAGATGAACCCGGCCACCAATTCCTCCACCGGAAATAAGATCTGCCCGGCCTTCGGTACCCCTGAACGCGGTCTGGCCTTTGACCCATTGACCAACACCTACTATGCCGGTTCGTGGACTGATGGCATCATCAACCATTTTGCCCCCGACGGCACAATGTTGGCCTCTATAGATGTTGGCCTAAATACCTCCGGTCTGGCGTTCAACCCCAGCACGGGTCACCTCTTCGTGCTAACCAACGGCTCGGGTTACCCTGACGTTTATGTGCTGGATGTCAATACCCCCGGATACGATATCCTGGGCGCGTTCTACCTCAAGCAGGGTGCCACCAAAGTATTCGCCACTGGCGGTCAGGCAGGTCTTGAAATAGACTGTGCCGGCAATTTGTGGGCTGTAAACCAAAACGCACAAATGGTGTACTCTGCCGCTTCCGGCGAAACCGGTGTATGTAACTGGCAGGCTTCCTGGCTGAGCGCCACACCCGCCACGGGCAGCGTAACTGCCGCTGGCACCACGCCTACCGCTATTGGCGTGGATGCCACCGGTCTTTCCACTGGCGCCCATCAGGGCTATCTCCGCATCGTCAGCAACACCCCTTACGGCGATGAAATCGTACCTGTTACGCTGAATGTCAGTGCATCTCCGGTCTTCTCCGATGTGCCACTAGTTCATTGGGCTAACAGCTGGATTGAACGTTTGTATGTAGCCGGCATCACCGGCGGTTGCGGCACAGGTCCATTGATCTACTGCCCAGGCACCAATGTAACGCGTGCCCAGATGGCGGTCTTCATCCTGCGCGCAGAACACGGCGCTTCCTATGTTCCCCCGCCTGCCACTGGCACAGTCTTCACCGATGTCCCAGTTGGCTCCTTTGGCGCCGCCTTTATCGAACAGTTGAAGGCTGAAGGCATCACGAGTGGCTGCACTCCCACCACCTTCTGCCCCAACACACCCATCACCCGCGGACAAATGGCAGTGTTCCTGTTGCGCGGTAAATATGGCAGCGCTTATGCTCCCCCACCAGCTACCGGTACCGTCTTCACCGATGTTACTGTCAGCACCTCCTATGCAGCCTTCATCGAGCAGTTATTTGCTGAAGGTATCACATCTGGCTGTGGCGGCGGCAATTACTGCCCAAGCTCACCTATCACACGTGCGGAAATGGCGGTTATGATCGTAAGAACGTTTGGTCTGCCATAAGTTAGGCAGCACCATGTAAATAAAACAGAGGCAGGAAAATACCTGCCTCTGTTTTATTTATTGACAAAACCAAGCTAGACAATTTTCTCTACAACAACCCGTGCCTTCTTCCTCTCCAACATCGCGCGGACTCGGGCATGCCTTTCCCTTGTTAGCGGATAGAACCAGGCCATCGTAATCGCGCCAAATAGAAGCAGGGCGCCAAATGGGCCAATCAAAAAACGTATGGCTTGCAGTGCTGATGCAGATTGCGTGAACTGTGTCGCGCCAACAGGGGGCGATTGATACCCGAACCAGCCAAGCGTTTGCAATGCAATAAAAATCGCCAGTGCGCCGGTCAGCTTTCGGGCGAAGTTTTTGACACCGTAATAAATTCCCTCGCGGCGGCGGCCTGTGCGCAGTTCATCCCATTCGATCACATCCGGGAAAATCGCATCCGGCAGGACATGGGCTGTTGAAACACTGATTCCTGCCATAACCGCCAGCACAAGGATGTAGGTGACCTGTCCCGGCTGAATGGAATAAATCAGCAATTGCACAACAGCCCAGAATGACATGCCGATGATGTAAGCGCGCTGTTTGCCAAGTTTGCGGGCCAGCCAGACCCAGAAAGGCAGAACGATCACCGAAGTAATTAAAAGACAGGCAAAGACCGCCGAGTCAAGCGGAAGGCCGAGTGCCTTTTGAAGCAGGTTGCCTTTGGAAACCCAGTATGCCAGGAAAAATGGAAGTGCCAATGCGACCAGATCGAAAGTGATCCAATTGAGCATATAAAGTCCGGTAGCAAATCGGAAAGGGACGTTTTTCCAGGCGGTGCGCAATGTCTGTAAAAATGGGATTTCAGGTTCAGCGGCATCGGCGGCATTTCCACGCTCGCGCACGAGGGCAAAAATCACAAAGAACGGGATCACAGCCAATCCGCCGAATAATGCTGAAACGATGAAATAGCCTTGCTGTTGAGTCGCGCCGCCCGCCAGAGCTGCATCCACGATGGCGGGAGCGGCAACCGCAGTTGCGAGTGAAGCCAGCAAATTAAAGAACATGCGATACCCGCTCAGGCTGGTACGTTCATCGTAATCGGATGTCAATTCGGGGGTGAGGGAATAAAACGGGATGGAGACCAATGTCTGGAGTGTGTCACTCAGCATAAAGGTCAGGCAGACCGTAGCCGCCAGCAGGTACTGATTCTGGAATGGCGGCGCCCACCAAAGCGCAATAAAACTCAATCCAAATGGAATTGAAAAAAACAAAAGAAATGGACGGCGGCGGCCCCAGCGCGAGCGCACCCGGTCACTGAGCGTGCCGATGATCGGGTCATTGATCGCATCCCAGACAATGCCGATTAGCGCTGCGAAGGAGGCCAGACGCGGCTCAAGCCCAACGACATCGGTGAGAAAGATGGCGTAAAAGACCTGGCGAAGTGTGCCAAAACTGGCAAGGCTCCAATCACCCGTGCCGTAAGCGAGCTTTGTCCAAAACGAAAGAGTACCCTGCCTGTTGGTTGTGGTCATGAATTCTCCTTTGGCGTTAAATGGAGTGCGGACTTCAGTCCGCAACTTGTTAAAAAATGCGGACTGAAGTCCGCGCTCCGATAGCATTATTTTTTATAGCGTGTCATTCCGTCCAACAGATCCAACACCATTTCCTTCAAATCGCCACGGTTTGGAAGCGAACCGATTAGACCGTACATCGGAGCCATTTTACCGGGCAGGCTGCCTCCACCTCCAAGCAAAGACGAAGCCTTATCCATCAAACGCGTGACCCAGGGTTCGGGCAAAATTCGAACAAGGAAATTAGCGGTCTTGATCAGCCATTCGTTGGCAGTTTTTTCAAAACTTGGTTTGCGGACAGCATTTGCCGCATCTTTCAGGTCACTTAGAAATTCATCCACAACTTCGACATGACCAAACTGCACGGTCATATGCAGCGTGGGCGGAAACTGTTGACGATCAAGATGCCAGTTGCGCTTTGTGAGTTCATCGGCTAATGAATATACATCCAAGCCATCGGAGCCTATCGCGAACACGCTCATCTCCGGGTCGCTGACAACTTTCAATCCGGGCGTGGCATTCACGCCTTCCTCTAAACGACGAGTGGCTTTCATCACCAGATCGGTCATTTCAAGATAGCCAGATTCGCCGAGATAATTGAGAACCGCCCATGCTGCCGCGATTGGCGCACCGGGGCGCGTGCCGCCCATCGAAGGCGAAGGATAGATTCCACCCGGCCAATTGATCGAGACAAACATTTGATGCCGGCGAAGTTCCGCTGTTTTATACAAAATGACAGATGCGCCTTTTGCGGCATACGCATACTTGTGCAAGTCTGCTGAAATCGAAGTTACACCCGGAACCGAGAGATCGAAGTCAGGCACGGGATAGCCAAGTTTACGCACGAAGGGCAGCATAAATCCGCCGACGCAGGCATCTGTGTGAAAGAGGAATCCATGCTCGAGTGCAATCGCCGCCATTTCGCGGATCGGGTCAATCACGCCATGCGGGTACGCGGGAGCAGAGCCGATCATCAGGATGGTATTGGCAGTCACAGCTTTT
>JACRBH010000172.1 GCA_016234535.1 Chloroflexota bacterium | reverse complement strand
TCCGACACATCGCATTGTCTTTCACTACACACCTAAACATGCCTCATGGATGAACCAAGTCGAGATTTGGCTCAGTATCTTGGTTCGCAAAGTCATCAAACGCGGCAGCTTTTCTTCTGTCAAAGAATTGAAACGAAAGGTACTCGCTTTCATTGAATACTACAACCGCACTATGGCTAAGCCTTTCAAGTGGACTTATCAAGGGAAAGCTCTTGCCGCTTAATCAACTACTTATTTATGCCAAGATGTATTAGTCACCTTACGCAGTCCAGCCTGTAGCGCGACATTTATGTCGCCTATTTTGCGAGATAAATCTCGCGTTACCGCGTAAGGTGAGTTATTTAAAAACCTTTGCGTTCTTCGCGTTCTTAGCGGTAAATCTATTTGAACCGCAAAGCACGCTAAGGGCGCTAAGAAAATCTTTTGGGGCGCTGATCTACACTGTAAAGAAGGAGGCTGCGTCGTCGCTCCGCTCCTCGCAACGACATGGGAATTACAGCCTTACCACCTTCGGGCTATCCTTGCCGGCTTTGCCCAGCGCGTTGCGTGTGTCCACGATCAAGGAAGCCTCTTGCAGGATGGCTGCGTAATCGTAGGATTTATGGTTGGTGACGATCACGACCACATCCGCAGATTGGACGGCAGGCATCAGGTCACTGATCGACTGCATTTCCCAGCCTTCATGTTTGAATTCGGGAATATATGGGTCATGGTAACTAACATCCGCGCCTTTCACTTGCAGCAAATGAATGACATCCAGTGACGGGCTTTCGCGCATATCGTCAATATCCGGTTTGTACGCCACACCCAAGACCAGCACATTGCTGCCCTTTACGGGCTTCCCTACATTGTTCAGCGCATCCTGCACCTTGCTGACAGCGAAGCGCGGCATGTTGGTATTCACGTCGCTGGCGAGTTCGATGAAGCGCGCATTGTAGTTGAAGGCTTTCATCTTCCATGAAAGATATAACGGGTCAATCGGGATGCAATGTCCGCCCAGGCCGGGGCCGGGCGAGAACTTCATGAACCCGAACGGCTTGGTGGCCGCGGCGTCTATCACTTCCCAGACATCCACGCCCAGACGGTCACACATGATCGCCAATTCGTTGACCATGCCGATGTTGATCATGCGAAAGGTATTCTCGAGCAGCTTGGCCATCTCGGCCACTTCGGCGGTGGAAACACGGATCACGGTATCCAACGTCTGCTCGTACCAGGCCGTCGCGACGTCGGAACAATTTTCCGTAATGCCGCCGACCACCTTGGGGGTGTTCTTTGTCGTCCAGTCTGTGCGGCCCGGGTCCACCCGCTCGGGGGAAAAAGCAATGAACAAATTCTCGCCGATTACCAAACCATTCTTTCCATTCAAACGCGGCAATACCATCTCTCGCGTCGTTCCGGGATAAGTGCTTGATTCAAGCACCACAACCATTCCGGGATGAGCATACGGCGCAAGCAGCTCGGTGGCAGAGACGATGAACGACAAGTCCGGGTCGCCTGTCTTGCGTAAAGGAGTCGGCACGCAAATACTGACCGCATCCATTTCTTTGAGGATGGAAAAATCGGTGGTGGCCGTCAGCAATCCCGCGGTGATTAGTTTCGCAACCGATTCGGTCGTCACATCGGGGATGTAGGATACGCCGCCATTGAGTGAGTCTACCTTGCGGGTGTCCGGGTCAATACCGGTGACCTTGAATCCCGCCTCGCCAAACACCACAGCCAGGGGCAGACCCACATAGCCCAGACCAAGGATGGCGATCTTCGCAGATTTATTTTGCAGTTTTTCGATGAGTGTGTTTTTGATTGACATATTGTGTGCCCCGGCTACATATTTTTTTCAAGCATCCGCCCTTCCGACATTGTTTTAATGTCAGAAAAGCTTTCCTGCCCACCCTACTCAGAAGGCTGAAACGGCTTACCAAGCCATCCCCTTGTATCAGGCTTTAATATCTACTATCTCTCTACCGTACAAATGAAAAAACCGAACCGCAAAGCCCGCCAAGATCGCAAAGAAAGGCTTTAAAACTTAGCGTCCTTCGCGCTCTTTGCGGTAAAAAAGGATGAATGTACGGTAGCCAATATACTATAAGAAACACCGCAATAATAGTAATAAATGTCATATTATGAAAATTAATTTCCCCGGGCTTCAATTTTGAAAGAATAATATAGCAAGCACCACCTGCAATCAAACCGGGGTAAATAAATGCTTCACCCAAAAGTCGTCACCTCTTCTTTTTTTCCAGAAGCCCCGCCGGGAGTTCCATTTTGGTGGATCGTCCCTGGAGCATTTTCAACAACACCCGCACACGCTCGCTGCCCGGCAGCCGCGCATCGAAAATTGCTTCATAGCCCGCGAAGGGTCCGCTTTGGATCTCGACCGGGTCGCCCGGTTTCAGATCCTGGAACAACTCCCCGCCCACAGAGTTGATCGCATCCACTTTTTTTTTGACGGCAAGGATCAGGGCATCCGGCACGATGGACGGCTGACTGTCAAACGAGACCAGCCCTGTCGCGCCAGGCATCCGCTGCAAGACAGAAAGACCGACCTGTTCCAGGTCCACCTGCACAAACACATAACCGGGAAAATAAGGTTTCACCCTGCGTGAGCGCGGGTTAACAGGCTGCACATGAATACGCGGATGGAAAACCTGCACCTTGCGGATGAGCAACTGTTCCCAGAGCAATTCCTCCTTATTTGGCTTGCTGCGCAAAACATACCAATTAACAGACATTTATTTTGATTCCCAGTCTCATTTAATCTTTACATTATCGCTTGTGTCATAATCAAGTAAAGTTTTCATCGAAGATCACGAAGGAAAATCAAATTTTCTGTTTACCAAATTATGCAATACTTGTAAATAAACGTTGAGGTCAGTTGAAATCCATTTGATCGAAAGCGTGTTCAAATGGCAACACCGCTTTATAGATCGTATCTTAAAATTTGATTCGGAAAAGTTACGAAGGCGACTCTCAAATCATACCCGGGATGGATATAAAAAACAAGCGGGTATAATGAAATTCAGTAAATCACAGATTGAGCGGAATGCAGATTTTAGCCTGCAATTTTACACAGGCGAAGCGGATTGAAGTCCGCGCTCCGGAGCAAATTCGTGATTTACCGAAATTACCATCCGACTCCTATCTCCATGACCTGGAGAGCGCATCGGACTAACTACAAAAATGGTCATTCCAAACCGGCTTGGTCCACCCTTTGAGCTTGTTGGAATTTCACAATAACGATTCTCGATTTCCAAATATCGGAGGCATAATGACAGTAACAGCAGTGATCGGTTCACAATGGGGCGACGAGGGGAAAGGCAAGGCGGTGGATTTTCTTGCCGAGCGCATGGATTACGTGGCGCGTTTCAACGGCGGGAATAACGCGGGGCATACAGTAATCAATGAGTTTGGAACATTCAAAATTCATCTGGTGCCGTCAGGAATTTTCGCTCAGAACACAGTTGGGCTCATCGGCGGCGGCGTGGTGATCGATCCGCAGGTGCTGATCGAAGAGATCGAGATGCTCAACAAGGCCGGTATTGGCGTTGACGGGCGTTTGTGGGTTTCGCCCCGCTCGCATATCATCATGCCGTATCATAAAATTTTGGATGGCCTGTATGAAGAGGCCAAAGGCGCGGGCGCGACAGGGACGACACGGCGCGGCATTGGCCCGGTCTTTGCGGATAAGGTCAGCTACAACGGAATCCGCTGGACGGATTTTACAAGCGACGTGTTCGAGCAGCGTTTGAATGTGCAACTGGAACTTAAGAATAAGATCATCGCTGCGCTCGGCGGCGAAGTGTTGAAGTATGAAACCGTGCGCGATGAATATCGCGGATATTATTCGAAGCTGAAGCCGTACATCAAGGAACTGTTTTCACTGGTGCAGGACGGGTTGAAGGCGGGCAAGAACTTTTTACTCGAGCAGGCCATGGGCACATTTTTGGATACGGACTGGGGAACCTATCCATTCGTGACTGCATCAACAACCATTCCCTCCGCCGCTTCGGCCGGGCTTGGCATCCCGCCGCGATATATTACGAATGTAATCGGCGTGACAAAAGCCTACACCACCCGCGTCGGCGCGGGACCGCTGCCAACAGAAATCCTTGACACAAAGAGTGCGGAATATGAACAGTTCGGCGAAGTCGCCGCAACTACGGGACGCATCCGCCGCGTGGGCTGGCTGGACCTGGAGATCGTGAAGACCGCCGCCCAACTCAGCGGTGTGACCGAACTCTGCCTGACCAAACTGGATACTCTCAGCGGGTTGGATAATCTGCAAGTCTGCGTCGGCTATAAGCTGGGCGGAGCCGATGTGCGCTACACAGATGTGGATGCCTACGGCCTCGACAAAGTGGAAAAGGTTTATCGGACTGTCTCAGGCTGGAGGGAAGATATCAGCAGGGCAAGATCATTTGAGCAGCTGCCTGCCAATGCGCAGAGCTATGTGAAGATGATCGAAGAGGCTTCAGGAGTACCCGTCAAATGGATCGGGGTTGGGCCAGAGCGGGAAGCTACAATTCGAAGATAGGAAAAAGCGGCAGTCAAAAAAATTGCCGCGATTCTTTCCTGTTTTAGCCATCTGTGGTGGCGGTATATCACTGCAATTCGTATTGAACCCGTTTTTTTTATTATCCAAACAATTCATCCGTCTTGGCCGCCATGATGAAATCATTTCGGTGCAGGCCTTTGATCTTATGCGTCCACCATTGGACAGTAACCCTGCCCCACTCGGTGATGATGAGCGGATGATGTCCCTGCGCTTCGGCGATTGCGCCGATCTTGTCCGTGAATTCAATTGCTTCAATGAAGTTCTTGAGTTTGAAGACACGTTCAAGCCGTTTGACTCCGTCCACTTCGTTGACCTGCCAGCCAATCACATGCAACAGCAAATCTTCAATTTCGGCGTCGGTCAAGGTCGGTTCGCCGCCGCGACAGGCTACACATTGTCCAGCCGCTAAGTTAATCATAAATTACTTCCTATTCAAAAAATCATCAGGCTCAATTCCAGCCTGTTTTAAGATCGCGCGCAAAGTTCCTTCGGGCATATCACCAGGATGGTTGGGAATGGTGGTAAAACGTCTTGTTATTTCATTGCGCCAGATTTCATGGCTTCCCGCCGCATTGCGATAAAACTCAAAGCCAAAAGCCTTAAGTTTTTTGACAATATCCCGATAACGAAACCCTGAAAGTCTCCCCATTGTTTCACCCAACAATTAGTGGATAATCAAAACTTTCACTTGCTTGTGGGAGATGAATATCAGATTGGGCTTCGAGCAATTTTCTCACAACATCACGGGCAATTTCCAAAGTTTCTGTAATTGTTCTTCCTTGTGCAACAAGCCCTTGCACATCGTCAGACGTGGCAAGATATACTCCCTCAGGTAATTTTTCTATGTGGATACGCACGATTCGTTCATCTACATTAAACATGGAATTCTCCTTGATTATGTATCCATTATACTTCGGAGATCCTCTACTTTATCCAGCTTAATTCTTAGAACCCGTCTGCCCGCCGCAATCAAGGCTTCATAGTCGCCCAATGCCTGCGCGCGGATGAGTGTGCCGAAGGTCATGCCCTGTGTGGGGATTTCCATATCCTTCTGCGCATCGTACACGACTTGAATGAATAATCCCTTGTTTGGGCCGCCCTTGTGGAACTGTCCCGTGGAATGCTGGAAACGCGGACCAAACCCAGCAGACACGGCACACTTTGTCTTTTCACGGATGGCAACACGCAAAGCTTGCAGAGCATCCACAGTCTCTTTATTGCGCGGGATATAAGCGTTGATGGTGAAGAACTCTCCCGCTTGCGCGGCAGAAATAAATTTATCCAATGCGGGCTTCACATCGCTGAGGTTCACCAAGTCCACCTCGGCAAGTTTGCCCGTGGCCTGATAATCCTTTATCTTCGCAATCGTCCGCAGTTTGCTGTCCTGCACATCGGGCTGGTCGAATGCGTTGATTCCCAAAATATGACACAGCACCGAAACCGCGATCTCCCAACGGAAGAATTCCGCGCCCACGTCGTAGGGATTGGTAATTGGTAATTCAATTACTGGGAATCCAGCATTCTTCAACGCTTTAATGTCAGCGTCTAATTCGCCTGTTTGCCTCAAATAGACAAACAAGCGGTCATTGCCATACATTTCAGGTGCGGCCAGCGGCTCCAATGGGACTGGAAGCATTCCCTTACCATGCTTGCCACTGGATTCGGCGATGACCTGCTCGATCCAGCCCGCAAATGCGGACACAGGCGCATCACTCAAAACTGTGAGCTTGTCTCTGCCTGCGAGAGCAGACTCAGCGAGTAAAGCACCCAGCGCAAAGCCGGCGCTGCGATTATCCCTTGATACCTTTTGAATCTTCTCAGCCGAATTCAACAACTTCGGAATATCCATGCCAAGTAATGCCGCAGGGACAAGACCAAAGTCGGTCAACGCGGAGAAACGTCCGCCCACCATTGGGTCGGCGTTGAATACCTTTCTAAATCCGCGGTCTCTGGCAAGTTTCTCAAGCGACGAGCCTGCATCAGTTGTGACGACAAAGCGTGAGCCATCGCCCTTGCTCAGTTCCCAGAAATAATCGAATGCGGCGAGCAACTCAGCGGTGCCGCCTGATTTACTGGCGAGAATATACAACGATTTTTCAGGCGGATAATTTTCAGCGGCGAGCGCGACTTGCTGCGGGTCAGTTGAATCAAGAATGGCAAGACTCAACTTCGCTTCGATATTTGCGGCGGCGAGCAATGAACTCAAGACTTCGGCAGTCAATGATGAGCCGCCCATGCCAATCACGAGGACTCGGTCAATGCCTTCATCGTGGATTTGTTTCGCAAACGACAAATACCCATCAAGGCGCGTGCGCGCATCTTCGACGGAGTTCAGCCAGCCAAGTCGAATCTTGACTTCGTTCCAGCCAGCCGCATCATCTTCTGTCGCCCACAGCGTTGGGTCATGCGCCCACATGCGGGCGGCGACAGAGTCAAGCTCAAGTTGAGATAAACGCTCGGAAACAGAATCAGCCAAAGGTCCAAGAGAAGAAGCGGCGTTCTTCCTCCTATCCTCAACTACATCAAGTAAAACCTTGAACGCATCCGCAAAAGATTTGACGCCTTCCTCTTCCAATTCTTGAGTCACTTGTTTCATGGAAATTCCAGCAGACTCAAGCTCGGCAAGCTGGGACTTGGCTTCATCCAATCCGCGCGTGATGGCGATGGCGGCCTTGCCATGATTGCGGAAAGCATCAAGCGTAACGGGCGGAACGGTGTTGACAGTATCAGGGCCGATGAGGTTATCGACATAAAGGGTGTCAGAATATGCCGGGTTCTTCGTGCCAGTGGAGGCCCAAAGCGGACGCTGTGCGCGGGCGCTGAAACGAGCCTTGAGCGTTGCAAAACGCGAGGTTGTAAAAGTTTCTTCGAAAGCATGATAGGCAAGTTTTGCATTTGCGATGGCAGCCTTGCCATGTAGATTCGAATCCTTCGGCAGACGCGGATCAATTTTGGTATCCACGCGCGAAACAAAAAAAGAGGCGACCGACGCAATTTGATTGATGGGAAGATTTTGTGCGACGCGGTCTTCAAGACCGGAAAGATAGGCATCCATCACTTCAGCATATCTTTCAAGTGAAAAGATAAGCGTGACGTTGATATTGATTCCCGCTGCAATGGATTTGCGAATGGCGGGAATTCCCTCTTTGGTGGCAGGGATTTTCACCATCAGGTTTGGGCGGTTGACGCGCTCCCAAAGTTCCTTGGCTTGCTGTGCTGTTGCATCCGTGTCATTCGCAAGGTACGGGCTGACTTCAAGACTCACGTATCCATCGCCGCCCTTGGTCTCATCATATAACGGGCGGAAAAGATCGCAGCCTGCCTGAATATCTTCGATGGCGAGCTGCCAGAATATTTTCTCCGCATCCCAGCCTGACCATGCCAGAGGAATCAATGCGGCATCATAGTCGTTTGTTTTTGCAATTGCGTTTTGAAAAATGGTCGGGTTCGATGTAACACCGCGAATATCCCCGCGTTCTATCATGGCTTTTAATTCGCCGTTCTCTAAAAGTTTTCTCTGAATGTTATCGTACCAAAGGGATTGACCAAGGGATGTTAATTTCTTGATTGATTCTGACATTATTAAAATAGCTCCTTTAGAAATAAGTGAGTAATTGGTAAATTCAGTAAATAACGAATTTGCTTCGGAGTGCGGACTTCAGTCCGCTTTGCCTCTGTAAAATTGCAGACTAAAGTCTGCATTCCGCTCAATCTGTGATTTATTGAAATTACGAATTATCGGCTTCCATCTTCTTAATTTTATTTACACGCTTTGCAAATCTTTCTCCGCCTTTTTCAACCCCAAGATAATGCGCGCTCAAAAATGCGGGGATCAAAACTTTTACGAGTTCAGGCCCAATCACGCGCCCGCCCAGGCAAAGCACATTCATTGCGTCATGCTGAACACCCTGCGCCGCAGAATACGTGTCGTGGCAGATCGAAGCGTAAACACCTTTCATTTTATTCGCCGCAATCGCCGCGCCAATGCCCGAACCGCAAATTAAAATTCCGCGCTCGGCCTCGCCGCTTTGAATCTTCTCGCCAACTTTTTTTGTGAAATCAGGGAAATCCACCGCGTCGGCGGTAAATGTACCCACATCAATTACTTCGTGCCCAGCGGCTTTCACTGATTCGATCACAATTTCTTTGAGCGGGAATCCGCCGTGGTCACAACCTACTGCGATTTTCATATTACTCCAATAAGACCTGACAGGTTTCTAAAACCTGTCAGGTCTGTTCAACTATAGTTCCTTCGCTCTCGCAACTACATTCTCAACTGTGAAGCCAAGTTTTTCAAAGATGACTTTTGCTGGAGCGGATGCTCCATAACGCTCGATGCTGATGACGGACCGCGCGTATCTTTCCCAGCCGATACCTGCTCCCGCTTCGACAGCGAGTCGCTTCTGGATATTTTTCGGCAGCACCGACTCGCGATAGGCTTCATCCTGTTTCTCGAACAGTTCCCAGCTTGGGAAGGAGACTACGCGTACGCCCCTGCCTTCATCCGCAAGTTTTTGGGCGGCTCCAAGGACAAGACCAACTTCCGAACCGGAAGCCATCAAGATCATTTCGGGTGTGCCAAAATCCTTTAATACATACGCGCCTTTTTCAACCTGTACGGCTGTATCCAATGTTGGGACGTTTTGACGCGTGAGCGCAAGCACTGTCGGGCCGTTGCGGCGTTCAATCGCAACCTTCCAAGCCTGCGCGGTTTCGTTCGCATCCGCAGGACGAATGACCACAAGGTTTGGGATGATCCTCAGCGAAGTCAATTGTTCAATCGGCTGATGTGTGGGACCGTCTTCCCCAAGCCCAACGCTGTCATGTGTAAAAATAAAAATGGAGGGATAATGGGATAACGCCGCAAGTCGGATCGTGGGACGCATATAATCTGCAAAGACAAGGAATGTTGCGCCGTAGGGAATCACGCCGCCGAAGACCGCCATTCCATTTACAATGGAACCCATCACATGCTCGCGCACGCCAAAGTGGAAGTTACGTCCCTGATAAGAATCTTTTTGGAAGGCGGGGCTTCCGTCAATTTTTGTGTTGTTCGAGGGAGCCAAATCCGCAGAGCCGCCAATCAACTCAGGGAGTTTGGGAGCAAGCGCATTGATCGTTTTGCCCGAAGCGGCACGGGTGGCTATTCCTTTTGCGTCTGCCGGGAAGGTCGGCAGGGCAGATTCCCAGTCATTAGGCAATTCGCCATTCAAACGGCGCTGTAATTCCACGCCCAAGCCCGGATGAAGGCGCTTGTACGCATCGAAACGCATTTTCCATTCATATTCAAGTTCACGTCCACGATCAACGGCTTTACGATAAAACGCAAGCACATCATCAGGGATAAAGAAACGCGGTTCCCTGGGCCAGCCAAGGTTGTCTTTTGCGGCATTCAATTCTTCATCGCCAAGGGGTTCGCCATGCGCCTTGGATGTCCCCTGCCGGTTTGGCGCGCCGTACCCAATGATCGTGCGGCACATAATGAGCGTTGGCCGCGGCTCAGACTTGGCCTCCAGAATCACCTTGTCCATCACTTCCACGTCGTTGCCATCTTCGACGCGCAAGACCTGCCAGCCATACGAGCGGAATCGCGCGGCGCGGTCCTCGGTGAATGCGAGGTCGGTTGAACCGTCAATGGAAATGTGATTATCATCGTAAAGATAGATCAAACGCCCCAGGGATAAGTGACCAGCCAGTGAAGCGGCTTCAGCGGTTACGCCTTCCATCAGGTCGCCGTCTGTAACGATGGCATAAATATACGGGTCAATGATTTCATGTCCGCGCTGGTTGAAGGTGGCGGCGAGATGCGAGGCGGCAATCGCCATTCCCACGCCGTTGGCAAAGCCCTGTCCCAATGGACCGGTGGTTGTCTCGACTCCGGGAGTTAATCCATATTCGGGATGACCCGGTGTCAGGCTGCCCCATTGACGAAAACTTTTCAATTCATCGAGCGGGAGATCGTACCCCGTCAGATGCAGCAAAGAATAAAGAAGCATCGAGCCATGCCCACCCGAAAGGATGAAGCGATCCCGCCCCGCCCATTTTGGGTTGCGCGGGTTGTGGCGCAGGTGGCGCGTCCAGATGGTATAAGCCATTGCGGCGGTACCCATTGGAAGTCCGGGATGACCCGAGTTGGCCTTCTGCACACCGTCTGCAGATAAAAATCGAAGTGTATTGATTGCGCGAGTTTGGAGGTCAGTTGACATGGGAATCCTTATGGAAAAAGATTTTTTATTTATTTTACCAAACGGTGGATTGAAAGGTCACCTGTTTTTTGCAACCCAATACAAGTAACCTGTCGGAAATGGCTTTACAAAGTTACGCTCGCGACAGCTCGCGCATATGAGAGTTTATTAATACTTCTCTTTGAGTTCCTTCTCAGGCAAAACGATCCTTCCCTCTTTTACATCCCCGATCATAAGGATACGATCCGTTTTGTTCACCGCGAGCCAGGCAGTATACGCCGCGACCATTGCATCGAGCTGATCGGGCGAATATAACAACTCTGTTGGCCAGACTCCTTTGATAAGCTTATAGCGCGTGATTTCCTCGAAGAAATCCATTGGGTCTTTTATGCGAATGCCGCGTTCATACAGAATCAACTGTCGCTGCAGGCGCCCATCCAACGAAGGCTTCGCCAGAGCGGATTGTCCAGCCAGCACCGAGTAACACGCGTGCGGATTGGTTTCCAATACTTGAAATACTGAATCCTTGTCAGGATATTTCCTGAATCCTATTTTTTCCAGTTTGCGATACAACTCGAACCCCGCCTGCATCCATTCCGGGCATGACCCTGCGCTTGCAGCGGTTCTTGCTACATGAATTCCGCGCTCGCGCAATTCAAACTCAGCCAAGCGAAGTTCCACGCGGCGGATCTGATATGGCGTGAGCATCTTCCTTTTCGTTCTTTCGCGGACAAGCCCACGATTGACTCCCGAAGGCGCATTAACCGCCACCGTTGCAGTACTCTGCCCGGCAAGGAAGGTGGTTACCTCCTCCATTTCGCCATCTGCGAGCGCGATAAGATTCAGGTCGCGGTCCAAGGCAGCGTACGTGATGGATTTGCGTCCGGAGGCCAGTTCAATGCCGATGTAGGTTGAGTCAGTAAAAAGCATAGGTAAGGTATGAGGTGGATAAGTAGACAGGAAAGTGGGTTAGACAAACCTATTTTACACCCCAATTCATGTATACTCGGAAAACCATGCAAAAAAGTCAACGCATCATCCTATACTTGCTCATCCTCATCGCTGGCGCATCATGGGTCGTGATTTCGGCAGATACCAGCGGCGCCACTACATCCGGCGCCATCCCTGCCCCACAGGCAGGATTTGCCGCGCCTAACTTCACACTCAAAACCCCGGACGGTACTTCCTACACACTTGCAGAATTGCGCGGTCAAGCTGTGTTGATCAATCTTTGGGCAACGTGGTGTCCGCCCTGCCGCGCGGAAATGCCAGCCATCGAAAGAATGTATCAGGAATACAAAGACCAGGGCTTCATCGTTCTCGGTCTCAACATGACCTATCAGGACGATCCCCTCAAGGTTGCGCCATTTACACAGGAATACAGTCTCACCTTCCCCATCCTGTTGGATGAAACGGGAGATGTCGCAGATATATATCAATTGCGGTCATTACCCACATCCCTTTTCATTGGCCGCGATGGCATCATCCAGGAAGTCATCGTCGGCGGCCCCATGTCTGAGGCCTTGCTGCGAACCCGCATTGAACAAATCCTAAAATAACGTGCTCACAACATTCCGCAATCTCTTCTTCCGGCCCCGTCACATGCTCCTGCTGTTTGCCGCGGCATGGATCGGACTCAGCCTTGCCGAAAAACGCGCCGAGCGTCACGGCATCAGCAGGGATGATCTCAACAACATCACCTTCTATGGCCTGCTTGCCTTCGTTATCGGCGGACGAATTTCATTTATTTTGCAAAATGTCGCCGCCTTTACCAAAAGTCCAATCGGCATTATTTCCATCAACCCGGATCTGTTCGATGTTTTCGGCGCGCTGGCAGCCGCATTCATTGTCGCCTTTGTTTATGGCCAACGAAGCGGCATGTCGTTTTGGCACACGCTGGATGCGCTCACGCCTTTCTTCGCAGTGCTCGCAATCGGATCGGGTTTGAGTCACCTCGCGGCTGGTACAGCCTTTGGAAAGGAAACCGAATTACCCTGGGGAATTAATTTATGGAATGCGACGCGGCATCCGACTCAAATCTATGAGACACTCGCATCGCTCCTAATCTTTGGCCTGCTCTGGTTCAAGAAACATGATCCACGCCCGGGCATTCTCTTCCTCACCTTCTCCGCGCTGACAACTGGTTTGCAGCTTTTCATTCAAGCCTTCCGCGGAGACAACACACTTATATTTAGCGGCTTGAGGCAGGAACAAGTCATTGCATGGGTTGCGCTGGCTGTGTGTTTTGCCTTAATCGAGTATCGAATTCAAAAGCAATAGAGCGGATTTGGGAACGGATTGCCTTGCGAAGCAGATAAACGGATTGGTACATTGAGAGGTCGATATGGATAAAGTTTTCATTCAAAATCTGCATGCTACCGTCATACTCGGCATTCACGATTGGGAACGCGTCACCCTGCGCGAGATCGTCATCAACGCAACCATGTTCACAGACACGCGTTCCGCCGCGCTGAGCGATGACATCTCCGACTGTGTCAATTACAGCGACATGGCAAAAAAACTCCGCGCTCACGCGGAAAGCGCGGCGCGGATGACAATTGAAGCGCTGGCAAATGACCTGGCGGAAATCTGTCTGCAAGAGCCGAGAGTGGTAAAAGTTATTTTGCGGGTGGATAAGCCCGGTGCGGTGCCGGAAGCTGATTCAGTGGCGGTGGAAGTCGAGCGCGAGAACCAGGCCCAAGGTTAAGTATGAAGCGGGTTTACATCCACAAAATTTAAATTTGCAAGGGTGAAGCGCCGCGTGAGATATTTGCCAGAAATTCCTGTCGTGTGGCAAGGTTTGCCCGGAATGCGCCATGCATCGCTGAAGTGGTCATGCGCGCATCGTGTTTTTTTACACCGCGCATCATCGAACATAAGTGCATGGCTTCAACCACAACAGCCACACCCTGCGGCTTGAGCAGGTCGCGCAGAAAGTCCGCGATCTGACGGGTCATGCGTTCCTGCACTTGCAGGCGGCGCGCGTACATATCCACAACCCTTGGAATTTTGGAAAGGCCAAGCACTTTGCCGTCGGGGATATAAGCCACATGAGCGCGGCCAATGAACGGCAGCATGTGATGCTCGCACATGCTATAGAATTCTATGTCATGCACGAGAACCATTTCATCGTATTGCACCTCGAACAGCGCGCCGTTGATGATGGCTTTGGAATCAATCGTGTAACCGCCAAGAAGTTCATGATACATGCGCGCCACACGGCGCGGCGTGAATTGCAAGCCTTCACGCTGCGGGTCTTCACCCACAGCAGTCAAAATTTGCGTCACCGCATTTTCGATGGATGCGTCGTCCATCCTGCCGTCATTCACATCGTTTTCGTTTACATCATCGAATTCCATTTTTACTCCAAGCCAAAGTCTATTCCATTAATTGACATAGTGCAAAAGTCTTTAGTGCCACAGAGAAAAGAGAGGTTTATGAGTCTTTTCTCAAAGATCTCTGTGCGCTCTGTGGCTGCGCATACACGAGGCCTAATCAAAAAAACTGGCCTGACAGCAGCGCCGCCAGGCCAGTTTTTAGTCAATTGAGTTAACCGAGTTCAGGCTCGATCAATCCATAGCTTCCGTTACGGCGGCGGTAAAGCACATTAATCTTGCTGGTCTGAGCATTATAAAAGATAAAGAAGTTATCGTGGCCGAGATTACGCATTTGTATCACGGCTTCCTCTTCATCCATCGGGTACAACACGAACTTCTTTTTGCGGGCTACAAGCGGAGAAAGCTCGCCTGTCTCATCGTCAAAGATCGGCTCTGCGGCTTCCGCGGCTGAACGTCCATCGCCGCGGCCATGATAATGTTTTCCTTTATATCTTTCGATCTGGCTTTGCATATTGTCCAGCGCATGATCAAAAGCGGCCAGGGCTTCATCTGCGCGCTCTTCGGTACGAAGCGTAAAACCTTTGCCATACACAGTAAGCTGAACCACATTGCGGTCCGTGGCATTACGCGCGGCTTTGTAATGAGTCAACTCCACTCGCGCCACATCGATCGCGGGCAGATAATGATCAAAATTACCTGCCTTCTTATTTACGTACTCTTCAATCTTTTCGGTCAATCGGATATTGCGTGTCTGAACTTCCACTTTGTTGGACATACGTCCTCCTTCTAGGGATGAATAGTCACGTACACAAACGTTCACGCGTGCTGCAAACCATGATGAGGCAACGCGCGAGCGACTGTCAACGCATACACATCTTTTGCTCCAGATGAATATAACGCTTCTGCGCTGGACGATAAAGTTGATCCTGTCGTCGAGACATCGTCCATCACAAGGATATTTTTCCCGTTCATTCCCGCCCGGGCCTGAAACGCCTCCCTGACATTTACCCGGCGCTCCTGCTTTGACAGCCCCACCTGGGAACGAGTCTCCTTACGGCGCATCAATCCATTCGATACATATCGCACATCCAACGCCAATGCCAGCGGTTTTGCGATCATTCCAACCTGATTATAGCCCCGTTCCTTCAGTCTTTGTTTTCCCAGCGGAACAGGCACGATCATATCAATGGGCCAATTTAATTCCCGTACAAATGAAACCATCTGCACAGCCAGCGCCTCCCCCATTGAAATATCGCGGCGGTATTTCAATCTATGCAAGGCATTTTGCACCGGGTTTTCAAAGACCGCCCATGCTCTCAATGCGCGAAAATGCGGTCGATCCGCGCGGCAGGCATCGCATACGCCTGACCCATCCAACGGAAGACCGCAAACTTCGCAAAGATTTCCCTTCAATATTTTTACACTCCCCTGGCATTCAACACACCAACGCGAGCCGCTTTTTCCACAGCCTCCACAGGCAGGCGGGAAAAGCAAATCAAGAGCGCTCCAGAGTGAACGGTACAGTGTATATGATATGTTTTTCAAATCTGACCTTCCAGAGAAAGGTGACAGTCAAACTAAACTACCGCGCTAAAACCCTCCTGCGATTGGACCGAAAGCCTTTGCAATCTGGAATCCTGCTGGGGCCATAAGGATTATCATAATGGACGGAAAAGTAAGCAGCGCCATCGGGATGATCATCTTCACAGGAGCCTTGTGCGCAAGTTCTTCCGCAAATTGACGGCGCTTCATGCGCATTTGATCGGACTGAATACGAAGCACTTTCGCCAAACTAACACCGAGTATCTGGCTTTGGATCACAGCCGCAACAAAACTCGTCAACTCGGGCAGGCCTAGCCGGTCGGCCATATCACGCAAGGCTTCACGCTGTGGTTTCCCCAACTGAACTTCGCGGATACAACGTCCGAACATGATCGAAAGTTCATTTTCCCATTTTTCACTGACCTTTGCCATGGCTGCATCAAAACCCAGGCCGGCTTCCACGCAAATGGTCAATAGATCGAGCGCATCAGGCATCGCCTTGCGCACTTCGGTTTGACGACGATTAATTCGGCTTTGCAACCACAACTGTGGAAAGAAAAATCCCAGGGCAGTAAACAAGCCTACAACAAGAACAACCCTGCCAAGCGGCCATTTACTTGTAGAGAGAAAGGAGATCAAAAGCAGGAGGCCGCCAAAAACTGCGGCACCAACAAAGCGTGTTGCCAGGAAAGTAGCAGCATCAATGCGGCCGGGATTCCCTGCCAGTTCCAACTTGAGCGTGGTCTCCTCTAAAAGTCTTTGGGGAGTAAATCGCGTGGATATCTCACCAAATTTCTTTATAACCGGGATGACCACGCGTTCCATGAACGGCTGTTGTAATTCAATATCTTCAAGCGAAACACTTTCACCGCGCTGCGTTGCCTCAGCCAGACGAGCCATAACAGGATCGGATTCATCCTGCTGGCCCTGACGGGAAAAGCGCAACCCCACGAGCACTAGCGTAATCGCACCGCCAAAAATTACAACGCCTACTATTATTCCTATAATCGTCGTTGTGGTCATATTACACCTCAATATCCGCAATACGCATCATAATAAAGTAACTGGATCCAATCAAGCCGAGCACAACACAAATAATGCCAGCAGTACACCAAGGGCCACCTTGCGTCACAGATAACAGGTATTCCGGATTAAGGAACCAGAGAATAATGGTAAGCCCAAATGGGATCAAGGAAAGTACACTTCCAGATGTGCGAACCTGGGATGTAAGTACGCGCACTTCTCCCTTGATGCGGATGCGTTCACGTATGGTAAACGAGATATTATCCAAAATTTCGGAAAGATTACCGCCGACTTCACGCTGCACATTGATCGCAGTTACGACGAAGTCCAAATCGGGGCTGGGAATACGGCGAAGAAGATTGTCCAGCGCTGTCTCCATGGGAATGCCGATTTGCATTTCCTGCACAACACGGCGAAATTCATCATTGATCGGAGACGGCAATTCCTTGCTAATTGCCTCCATTGCCTGCATGGTGGAATAGCCTGCGCGAAGCCCATTTACCATCAAGTTGAGCATGTCTGATAACTGGTCATTAAATTTTTGCAGGCGCTGCTTTTGTTGGCGCTTTACATAAAAACTGGGGGCAAAAGCGCCTGCAAGCCCACCGATTAAAGCGGACACCGGATGCCTATTCCCAAAGAACCAGGCAAACAGGGCTAAAACAAAAATGCAGACACCAATCAATACGAAATATTCAGCTACTTTGAATTTCAAATCCGCCCGGGCAAGGTCGCGGGCAATTCTGTCGCCAATCGAAGTCTTCTCCACCCGTTTTGACACCCAATCAGTGATTACAGAGCGCTGCGCTTCACGATCTACGTTTTTCTGATCGTCATCCAAATACTGACTTAAGCGTTGCTCAACAATGGAACGTTCACTGTTCGAAGAAACAACAACGCCTATTATTAATAGTACTATTAGCAGCAAGCCACCAATGATAATGATCCAGGAAGTCATTTTTTTCCTTCTAGTAGTATATCGGGTTTAATTTCATAAAGCCATGCTGCCCAAAAATTAATACCGGCGACGTTCCCCAATACCAAAGATGGAAGGAGGCAGGTGAATGCCTGTAGCCTCGATTTTATCCATGAATTTCGGCCGCAAGCCTGTGGGGCGCGTACGACCGACAATCCTGCCATTTTCAATACCCGTCTGCTCGAATACGAAAATATCTGTCATGGTAATCACGTCCCCTTCCATGCCGCTCACCTCCGCGATGGTTGTAACCTTGCGGGTACCATCGCGCATACGCTCCTGCTGACAGATCACGTCGACAGCGCCGGCAATTTGCTCACGGATCGCCCTAACGGGCAAATCCATGCCGGCCATAAGACACATGGTCTCAATACGCGCAATCGCATCGCGGGGAGAGTTGGCATGTGCCGTGGTCATTGAACCATCATGACCTGTATTCATGGCCTGCAACATATCCAGTGTTTCGCCGCCGCGGCACTCACCAACAATAATTCTTTCAGGACGCATACGAAGAGCATTCACAACCAGGTCACGGATGGTAATTTCGCCCCGTCCTTCAATATTTGGCGGGCGGGACTCGAGCGTTACCACGTGTTCCTGGCGCAACTGTAATTCAGCAGCGTTTTCAATCGTCAAAATACGCTCATCGGAAGGAATAAAACTGGAGAGTACGTTCAAAAGGGTCGTCTTGCCGGAACCTGTACCGCCGGAAATAATAATATTCAAGCGGGCTTCCACACAAGCTTTTAAAAATTGAACGGCTTCATTTGTGATGGAGCCAAATTGAATCAATTGATCAATCGTAATCGGATTTTTTGAAAATTTACGAATGGTCAAAACGGGACCGACCAGGGATATGGGAGGGATCACGGCATTTACACGAGAGCCATCTTGTAAACGGGCATCCACATAAGGACTGGACTCGTCGATACGACGTCCCAGTGGGGCAACAATGCGGTCAATAATACGCATCACATGTTCGTTGCTTTCAAAAGTTACCGGAACACGATGGAGCTTGCCCTTGCGCTCGATATAAATATTCTTTGGTCCATTGACCATGATTTCAGTAATCGTGTCATCTTCAAGCAGGGATTGTAACGGCCCCAAACCGAGTATTTCTGCAGCGATCTGCTCGAACAACCGGGCCCGTTCAGGCCGGGAGAGAACGATGTTTTCCTCGGTAAGAATTTGCTCAAATAAACCCTGGATCGTCCGACGGACATCATCCGTTCTGGAAACATCCATGGACGGATCAATTTCAGCGAGTAATTTATTTTGAACGCGGGTCTTTAAGTCAAAATATGAACCAGCTTGCGGAGATGTAATTGGGGCACTGACCCGCCTGGATTGCATGGATGAAAGGCGGGAAGAATCTCCTCCGCCTGCCTGCCCCTCGCCGCCGGTCTTCTTTGGCCCGGAGGATGATCCGCCATCCTGCTGACCATTATTATTACCTTGGCCTTGCTCAATACGTCGAAGCAACGACATAGCAATACTCCTTAACGCCTAACAGATGCTTCATTTTCGGATTCCAATAAAGCCAATCGTGCCCGAACCGTTTCTGCCAGTGAAAAGATTCCCCTTCCCACAGGCTGAGATTTGTTATCCAACATGAATGGAACTCCGCGATTAACTGACGTAATAACCACCTTCTCGTCGAGTGGGATCGTTGTGGATACTTCGTGTTTAAGGTTTTCGCTCACCCGTTCCGGAGTAATGGCAATCCTCTTATCATAGCGGTTCATAGCAAAGACAATTCGTTCTTTATTAATACCCATTGTTTGCAACAGGTCAAGGCACAAACGGGCATTCTTTATGGAAGGTATTTCCTGCGTAGTCACAAGAACCATTACGTCGCTGATGTCAATCGTCGAGAGAACAACGTCTGTCAGGATGGATGATGTATCTACTACAACGTATGAATACATCCGCTGTAAAAACTCCAGCACTTTGGTGAACTGGTCCGGGGAAATTTTTTCTGCCATTTCCGGGCGCTGCGGTGCAGCAAGTATCCGAAGGCCTGATGCTTCGTGCTTGATCAATATCTCCTCAACAACATCAGGTTCCAGGTCATCAACACGCGGGGCAATTTCAAGAATTGTATTCTTACCCTGTTCATTTACAAAAACAGCGACATCTCCAAACTGCAGATTCGCATCCACAAGGACAGTCCGGGTGTCTTCATTATTTAGTGCGATTGCCAAATTAACCGCAATCGTTGTACATCCCGTCCCACCTTTTGGGCTATATACGACAACGATCTTTCCTTTTGATAATGGCGCAAAACTGGACATCGAAATCGGCACGCCAGACGCAGTGGTGGCAACCATACGCTGCTGGGCACCCTTTGCGCGTTCCGCATGGGACATTTCACCAGCTCTGCGTATTGCAGAGATTAACTCATCCCCCATTGGAGGCTTCGTTAAGAAGTCACGTGCCCCGGCTAGCATTGCCCGGCGCATATAATTCTGGTCACCCTGCACAGATAAGATCACCACCTGTATATGAGGCGATTTTTGGCGGATCGCTTCCGTTGCAGAAATCCCGTCAATATCGGGCATATTGATATCCATGAGGACAACATCGGGATCCAATTCCAACGCAAGCTGAATACCTTCCTTACCGGAACGTGCAGTGCCCGTCACATCGACATCTGACTCAAACTGCAACAGCTTGCGAACATTCTCCCGAGTCTCAGCAATATCATCCACTATAAGAACCCGAATTTTATCTGTGGCCATATGTACGTTTCATCCAGTTTTTAAAGCATCATGCTTCAACATTTTTACATTTCAAACAATATAGTTAGGGAGCCACAGGGACAGTGTCGTTCTGCAAAAACGGCATTGTAAGTGTGCTAAGCGCAGGCTGCATGGAATATGGAAGTTTTGCGGGAACAGGAATATTGTATTGGCTAAGCAGGAATTGCAAGGTTGATGCCTCGGTTGCCTGGCGTGCCTGGTCAGTCGGGTTCCGCAATGTCAAAGAAAATTGAGCGTTTGTATACATTAAGTACGACAACGTGATGGAATCCTGCGGCGAAACTATCAAGGTGACAATGTCAGGTGCGGCAGGTGCCTGTACCGCTGCATTCGGGTCGGTGGCAACCGGCGCAGCTGCGGTCGTCGCTGTGGTAAGTGGGAAATCGCCCAACTTCATCACAACCGCATCCTGAAGCAGCATTTGACAAACCAATCGTGGCCGCTGCACTTCAGACGGGACCAGAAAATAAGGTTGTTGAAGTGAGGGGTCCAATTCCAATCTTCCCTGCGCAGAGCCGGAAGCTGCGACACCAAGTGAAAGAACTGGCAGCCCTTCTGCACTAAAACCGGTTCCTTCAGTACCAGATACCGATCCAAAACCCGTCCCAGTTAGTACAGCCGTCAAGTTGGGCAGGATTGTCTGGAAGGACGGATCAACATCTACAAACAGAAGGCAGGCATTGATATTGACATGTGCGCCATCATTGATGGCATATCCGGATAAAGCGAGCCGGTTCGCTGGGATTGACATTGCAGTCATTCCCGGTGGAATCAATGATGCCCATTGCGGCCCTGAGATCGGCACAGCAGCCGATGCGTCATTGACCATTGCTTCTGTAATAACAGCGCCCTGATCAAGCGGGAATTTAGCTACCTTATTATTTAGGAGCGCGCCTTTCTCGTCTTCTGTAAACATAACCCCCAAGACATTGGCTTGAGGAATTAACATTGTCGAGAGCACTTCTTCCGTAATCTTGCCCCCCTGTGGGATGTTTTGTCCTGCGATATACACCTTCACATCAGTCGGTGGCTGAATAGTCGGTGTTGCTGTGACCAAAAATTGGCGGATGGCCACATAGCCCACCACCAATCCTATAATGATGATCAGAAGTACAAAAATCAGTGTTCGTCCGCGTCGCATAACCTTCTCCTCTCATCGTGTCGTGATCGTTATTTGGAATATTTTATAACACATTCATTATACAAGAAAAATGGCAAAAGCATAATTAGTCGATCACAGAATGTTGAATTATGCAATTAATAAAATATACCATTTTTACAGGGATTTTCCAGCTTTTAGCAAATATCAAGCCGACAAAGTTGTTATTCCCTGCCAGTTTCCATAGGACTTCAAACCTTTGATGGAACAGTAAAGGATATTCTGGCGCCAGATCCGGCAGCACTGTCAATCTCAAAACTACCGCCGAGCATTTCGGCGCGCTCGCGAATAAGTTTCAATCCTAGATTCGTGGCTTCTTTGAGCGCTTCAGGGTCGAATCCTTTGCCATTATCGTCCACACTCACCCGGACAAGATCATTTCCGAGGTCAACCTGAACCTTCACAATCGTGGCCTGACTATGACGGGCGGCATTTCCGAGCAGCTCCTGGACTGCCCGGAACACCATAACCTCCAAATAGGACTCCAACCTGCGTTCGGTTCCAGTGACTGTCACGCTAACCTCAAGGCCGGCCTGTTCTTTAAAAGCCTCGGCATATTTTCGAAGGGTCGGTGTCAGGCCAAGATCATCCAGCATCATTGGACGCAATTCAAAAATGAAATTACGCACTTTTTGGAAGGTGGTCATTGCGGATGTTTTCAGGTTCCCCAACTCATCTTTGGCCTGTACAGGATCAATATCCAGCAGACGCATGGCAATCTCAGTTTGTAAAATGAAATTGGACAATGCCTGGGCTGGACCGTCATGCATCTGGCGGGATAATCTTTGACGTTCCGCCTCCTGAGCGTTGACGATCATTTCAATCCCTGCCATTTGGCTTTTGGCATTATTCGCAGGCGTAGATGAGTTCGCGGCTTCTGATGCGCCTGATACCACGCTTTCCAGAATCGCTTTGTATTTTTCAAGATGGCTTTGATCGTTTTGGAGTTTCTCAAGCTGGCCGCGCATCACAAAAAGTCGCTGCTGAGCATCCAGGGCGGAATCATACGCCATCTTAAGTTCTTCTATCTCAATATCTTTTTTTTGCACCTGCTGGAGATGTGATGAGATCGCGGCATTTCGTTGTGTTATCTTGGTGAGTTCACCCCGGCTTTGCTCGATCATCAAAGTTACTTCCCGCAAGGCCCGCTGTGTTTCTTCCAGCTCATTCCGATAGTCAGTAATTTCATTACCAGTCATAAAATCGCTCCTAATGTCGAATATCGGTGTCTTTCAAGGTTACCCATCCTCGTTTCAAAGCATAAACAACCGCTTGCGTTCGGTCTTCGACCCCAAACTTTCGCAATACCGCTGTCACATGATTCTTGACGGTCTGATGGCTGATCCCCAGCATGGTTGCGATTTCTTTATTGCTCATGCCCCGCACAACACAACCTAATACTTCCATTTCCCGGTCAGATAATGGATGGAACGGGGTGCCGGGCTCACTATATGACCGGCGCGCTCCTTCCATTCTATTCTCCACCCAAAGTTCCAGTTCGCGATGTGTAAACACATTACCCGCAAAAACATACTTGCCTTCCGCAACTTCGCGAATGATTCTGGAAAGGGTCTGCGGCTCAATATCTTTGGAGCAATATCCGTGAGCACCGGCAAGCGCCGCATGGATGGCCTGCTCCACATCGTCATAGCCTGTCATGAGGATAATTCGTGTGGACAACCTCTCCTGCGAAACTTGATGTGTAATCTGCTGGCCGTTCATGACAGGCAGGTTTACATCCAAAACGGCAATGGTTGGTCTTTTTGTGCGAATCAACTCCAAAGCTTCATCCCCTGTTGCAGATTGAGCGATAATTCGCATATCTGGTTCCAGCGATAGGGCATCCACTACGCCTTGCCGAAACAACGGGTGGTCGTCAACGATCAAAAGAGTTATCTGGTTCATCCCAATCCCATTCTTTCTTACAGTTTATTTATTCTATTTTAACCCATTATGGGCTTTTCCACCGATACACAACCATATTCTTCTGTTCAAAAAAAAGCGTGATGGGGCTGTTTGTCGCGAACACTGCCTCGGCAGTCCCGGTCATGAGCGGATAAAAATCAGGGAAGGCGATCAAATAATCTGCCCCGCGCTGATTTAGATAGTTTGCCAACTGCGGCTCATCCCGAATGAAAGGAATGACATCCGGCGAGATCAGACCGGCCAGGTCTATCAGCTCGTGGGTATCAAAGTAGCCCAGCGCACCAATATCATGGGCGGCAATCAGCGCATCCTGTGGAAGATTGGATGCAACCCATTCCGCTGTTACAACCATTTCACTTTCGATAACAGCCACGTCCCTTGCATAGGATTGTGCGCCGAGAAAAATAAAACCAAGCGTCAACATCACAGCACTTGCACGCCATATCGTTTGCCCAACCCAGTGATAACGCGCAAATATCCTTCCAGTATCAAATTCAGCGAAGGCCAGCAGGCCGAATAAAAATATGACAGGCATGGCGGGCATGAGGTAACGTCCATGTTGATAGACGGGCAGGCGTAAAATATAAAGGACGAGATACCCGGCACTCCAGATCGATGCAGAAAGACTTCCCCACATTTTTTGTTTTATAGATTTCACCAACCAGGCAATCAAGCCGGGAAGCAGTACCAGACTTGGGCCGACCAGCAACTGCAAAGCCATTTGGCCAAGCCGTTCGATGATCGGTAATATCTGCCAGGCTGCGTATTCGGCTTGCTTTGCATAAAATGTGTTCGGCATGGGAGCATCGCCGATAGCCAAATTAAATAGCAGATAAAAAACAAAGATGGATCCAAAACCAATGAGATACCGCACAAACGCAGTCAGGCGTGAGCGGGTATCCGGTTCGGTAAACAGGATCGTCATGAAGACGGGGCCGAGCAGAGTCAAACCGTCGGGGCGGACCCAGACCGATAGACCGGTCAGCAGGCCAAGGGTCAGGTAACGATGCGTGTTCGTCATCAACAAAACAAGAACGGTTGTGACGATCAATCCATGCAGCAAAGTTTCCATGCCAGACATCGCAGCCCATGCAAGATGCCATTCGAAGGCGATGAAAATCCCGACCCACGGAAAACGCGGGCGATATGAATCAATTAGTTTGCGGACAGTCCATTCACATAAGACGGCCAATGCGAAAAGAGTAACCATGCCAAGGAAGTACGTCCAGATGTATGGCGAGAGTCGAATCAAAAAACCTATAGCAAGCAATGCTGACCAAAGCGGTGAAGTTGAGCCTGCAGATGGGATGCCGGGACGAAACGCCCACTCCCCTCGCGAAGCTAAATTGCGAGCATAGGTTTGATGGATCCATGAATCATCGAGCGGAAAACCGACTGCGTATGTGATTTGACTCGCAAGCAGGTAGATGGCTGCGATCAACACAACCGCGCCGGCGATGATCAAAAGATCACGTTTATTTAGTTTCAAGTTTGAAAAGTCGCGCGCCATCGAGTTCACCCAAATAAATGAAATGATTATGACCTTCAGGACTGTTTAGCAAATTTTGAAGCGGCTTCAACGCGGCCTCAGGTTCGAGGATCAAGTAATCTGCATTGAACTGCTCCGCAACTTGAAGAATGGTTTGTTCACCGCCATACGGGATTGTGATCGCTGAGCGGCCTGTTTGAAGATAATAGCCGGGCGCATTGCGAACGATGACAATATCATTTTCTTCGATTCCATTTTCGACAAGAAACTGCTCTACTGCCGGATAATCTGCATCGGTCTCGCCCCAACCCAGAGAAAATATTCTAAGATAGACGACGTAGAAGGTGAGGATCATTGCGACCATGACGAGCGCGCTTCTAAACACCCCCCGGTTCTGGTCGTTGCCAATGTTGCGTTTTCTCAGGGACAGCAGAATCGACTCAAGACCCAACGGCGCGAGAGTCCACCACATGGGCTGCAGCGCCGCGCCCGCATGAAAGAACGCTCCGCGCGCACCCGCAAATGGAAAGAGAAATGTCATGACGAAGAAAAGAATCAGCCATGCAAACCCTGCAAGTTTGACACGGTCATCTTTGCGATAATAAATAATACCGGCAATAATAAATGGAATTAATATGATGGCGCCATGCGCAGCGAATCCGCTTTGCAGATTCAGGTTCAACGCCCACATTCGGTCTGCAAGAATCTTATCCCAGCCATAGGCGAGGAAGGATTCTGCGGTCAGTTGTTCGGCGGGGTAGATAAATGTCTGGTCGTAGTTTTGGAGCCAGAGCGCACGACTTCCGCCGGGGGTCATGAGCGTACCGTAAACATTTAAATTCCGCGCGTACCACGGGGACATGATGAGGAGGAAGCCAAGGAGGGCAAGAAATACGGAAGGCAGAATACGGAGTGCAAAATTCGTGTTGCGTGTTGCGTGTTGCGAGTTACGCGCCGCGAAGAGGAAAGTAAGCGCGAGCCAAAGAAGTCCGTCACTGCGGGAGAGAGTCATTAAGCCAGATAACAGTCCGAGGAAAATCCAATTGCGTGTGCGGGTTGGATCGTTGATAAGTTGGGTGGCGAATAGAAAATACAGCCCGCCAAATAACATGAAGAGACCAAAGTTATCAGTGACGCCGACGAAGGATGCGCTGTACACAGAAAAAATTGCGAGTATGCCCGATGTAATGGCGAGATCGCGCCTTTGTGAAAATGTGTAAGCCAGCGCGGCAGTAAGCGGCGGGACAAATGCAGCAATTAACAGGAAGAACAATCTCGCTGAAGCATAAGTGGTTTGACCAGTTATCCACATCCCCAACGCGGCGACGATGGATGCGAGAGGCATCCAATAACTGTGGGATGGATGCGGGAGCGAGGTTGTACCATCCAGATAATTCCATAGGTACGGTTCTGTGAATCCCTTTCCCGTGGCAATTTGAATCCCGCCCGCATAGTAATAATCAGAATCAAGATAACCTGGCATCGTTTGAAATTGCGCGACAATGACGGGAGCGGAAAGTCCCAGGAGGAAGAGGATGAGGTAGGTGCGGAAAGTCATGAAGGGCAGGTAATTAGGGATTAGGTAATTAGGAACGCGGGACGAGGTCTGTCCAAATACGGGGCGGACGGATCGCCCACCAGCGAATCCAGTATAAGCCTAGGATGGTGAAAAGAGGAAGGAACAGGAAGGTGATCTCTTGAGCAACTACGCCAAAACGATTGAGCGCGAAAGAAAAAATCGCCCATGGGACAAGAAAC
>JACRBH010000171.1 GCA_016234535.1 Chloroflexota bacterium | reverse complement strand
TTTCATGGGGTCTCCTTTGGAAGGGTGCGTCGCACCAGACAGGTAGATTTATTCTTCTTAATCGGCAAAATCTATTCGATTTGATTCTTCTCATTAAGTAAGGTGCGACGCACTACTTGTCTTCAACAATTCTTCCGCCTGCCGTTTCAAATGTAACTTATCTGTCACAGTTAATATTGTTTGAAAATCTTTTCCTGCTTTCTCAATTTCATTGAGCGCCAAATAAGATTTTCCTCGTCCCAGATATAAACGCGCCTCACGCGGGTTGATCTGGATGGCGCGGGTGTAATCTGCAATGGCTTTCTCATGCTCATTGTTAATGCGATAGGCGTCCGCGCGGCCTTGAAAGGCAAACCATGAATTCGGCTGCTTCAACAGGATGCGCGCATAATAATCCTCGGCCCAATCTAGGCAGCCTTCATACACCTGCAAATTCACTTCAACCATTGTCAGGGCTTCTTTTTCGGAGAGGTTCACGGCCAAATCCTGGTCTTTGTGCGCGGCGTCGAAATTCCCGAGCCTGAAATTCGCAATTGAACGGATGACATAAAACAAGGGGAACTGGCCAAGCAGCGAGACGGCTTTGTCGAACTCACTCAAAGCGGCGGGAAATTCCTTTTGGTCCATCAACACAGACCCACGGTCAAAGTAAGGAACCGCCCAGTTGGGGTTGATCTCCTGTGCGCGCGTGAAAAATTCCAGCGCGGAATCATAATCCTTATCCAGTGAATACAACTCGCCGCGTAATTGCAAAGCGACCGCGCTCTTCGGGGTAAGTTTGAGAGCGCGTTCCACATCTGCCAGCGCCTTTTCCTTTTGCATGAGATTCAAGTAACAGGCCGCGCGCGCCAAATAGTGATTGGCCTGTTGAGGTTCACGGTCAATATCATGGGAATAAGATTGGATGGCGCGCTCAAAATCACCCTGCAAATAATGATATCCCGCGCGTTTGAACAGATAATTGGCTCCCATGTTGATCCAGTGCAGCGATGAACGGTTGAGCGTGCTGATCGCGAGTCCGATCAGCACGCAGGAGAAGAGCAGCAGGTAATCGCGGGTGACCAGGCCGAAGATGATCAGGCCCAACAAAATCGGGATACTGATCACGAGTGTGATCAAGTCTGCATTTGATTTGCCAAAGAGCATCTCCATGAATGCGTGCAGGATATTGCCTCCATCCAATGGATAGATGGGCAATATGTTGAATACGACCAGAATGATATTTACCAGCGCCAGCGAAAAAAATAAATTGACGAATGTCTGCGCCCAGAGAAACAACCCCTCGTTCTGGAAATTCGGCAATAATAAAAAGGAAATAAAGACGTAAAAAAGTACGCACAGAAAGGCGAGGAAGATGTTAACCAATGGCCCCGCCGCAGAGATGATTAGATGATGAAAAGGTTTTTCGGCCTTGCGGCTGAGATTCGTTAAACCACCCAAAATCCAGATGACAATATTTTTCACTTCCACGCCCACCAACTGGGCGGCCAGCATGTGACCGAGTTCATGTAGAAGGATACAGAGCAGGAAGCCGGTCACCCACAGTAACGCGGCTATTGTCTCTCTTGTGTTCTTCGGATGAAACAGATAATAAGCAATGGGAATACTGAACAGCATGGAAAAATGGAAGCGGATATCCACGCCGCGAATACGGCCAAATGACCAAGACCAGGAAAGCCACTTCATGAGAAATTATCCATTCAATCTCGTTCGGCTACTTGCGTCCAAAGTCCGCTGGATTCTCGCCCCATAGTTTTGTATCCCATTTCAGAATCTTATCTTCAGGCAGCTCATTCTCGGCCAGCCAATTTTCCGCGCTGTGAATGAGGGCGAAGAGCGTGGCATTCTTGGGTGTGTGTCTGAGATTGGTTTTACATTTGCCGTTTATCACCCACGAGATTGCATTCTCAGAATCAGAGTAAATGGAGGCATGCGAGTTATGTTTTACCTGCCATGTCAACGCATGGACAATGGCCAGGAATTCACCCACGTTATTCGTTCCCTGAGCATACGGCCCGGCGTGAAAGATCTCCACACCCGTTTCCGTATTCACTCCGCGGTATTCCACTTTACCAGGCGAGCCGCTGCAAGCCGCATCCACACAAATGGAAGGAAGGATTGGCTGAATACTGGCCGTCTTCCATTTGCCATGTGAAGCGACTTTCCCTTTGTAATCATCATAATTGGCAAGGAAGGCCGCGTCGGCTTCGGCTTCACTTTCAAAAGCCTTGTACTGCGCGTCAACAAAGCCTTTCACCTGTTTTTCGCAATCCGCCCATGAAGTGAAAATGCCCGTTTTGCGGCCTTTCCAAACAACGTAGTACTTTTGCTTTGCCATGCATCAATTTTACATCAAAGCAATGAGATGGCAGAATAGTATTACCTTACACATTATGAATTTTGGCTCTACCGTTATTAACGGGAATCTTTTTTCAACCACAAAGGAGACAAAGGGTCACGAAGGAAAAAAAGCCTAAAAATCTCCTTTGTGTACCTTTGTGACCCTTCGTGGTAAGGATTTTCCCGCCAGAAACGGGAGAGCCTGAATTTTTGGCAGCAATTCTCATTATGACGCTGAACTTCGCGTGTCGCTGCAAGGCCTTTTGGGTTTGCCGAAGCAGTCTCCTTATAACTGGGGGATTGCTTCGGGCTACCGCCCTCGCAACGACATACTCTCTACCGTACATTTGAACCGCAAAGCCCGCAAAGTGCGCTAAGAAAACCTTTAAATCTTTGCGTTCTTCGCGCTCTTAGCGGTAAAAATAACGGCATGTACGGTAGAGAAACGACATATTGAGAATTGCTGAATTTTTGGCTGTAAGCTTTTACAAGGTTGTGGTAAAAGTTAGTTCTCAAATTTTAGAGTTAACATTTAACAGGAGAATTCACATGCCATACTCACACCCCGAATATTTAGTTGATACCGAGTGGGTCGCCAACCATCTCACAGACCCCACCATCCGCATCATTGAATCAGACGAAGATCCATTGTTATATCCAATGGGACACATTCAAGGCGCGGTGCAGGTGGATTGGTTCAGCACATTACAACATCCGCTGCGCCGTGACTTTGTCACCAAAGAACAATTCGAAGAAATATGCTCCAAGCTGGGCATCACCAATAACATGATCGTTGTCTTTTATGGCGACAAATCCAACTGGTTTGCGTGCTATGCCTTGTGGCTCTTTCAATATTACGGGCATACCAATGTCAAGATCATGGACGGCGGGCGCATCAAATGGGAGCAGGAAAAACGCCCGCTCGTGAAGGAAGTCCCTTCGTATGTCCGGTCAACTTACAGGGCGAAAGAAGCGGATAAATCCATCCGCGCATTCCGTGACGAAGTCCTCAAACACAGCAACGCCAAGAAACCTTTGGTGGATGTCCGCTCCCTGAAAGAGTTCACCGGCGAAATGCTGCACATGCCGAATTATCCGCAGGAGGGCGCGACTCGCGGCGGGCACATTCCCGGCGCTGTGAGTATTCCCTGGTCGCAGGCAATGAACGAAGCTGACGCAACGTTCAAGACTCCCGAGGAGCTGGCTGCTCTTTACAAAGGAAAAAATATCAAAGCTGACGGGGAAGTGATCGCGTATTGCCGCATCGGCGAACGCTCCTCGCTCACATGGTTCGTGCTCAAATATCTGCTTGGTTATCCCAATGTCAAGAACTATGACGGTTCATGGACGGAATGGGGCAACCTCGTGGATGCGCCGATTGAAAAATAATCATGTCCCTGCCGAAAAAATTACAAGAGATCGTGGATGATTTCGCCAGTTTATCGCGCGAAGAAAAAATCGAAACCCTGATCGCTTACGCCGAATCATTGCCGCCTCTGCCGGAACGTTTCGCCGAGGAACGTTCAAAGATGGAACCCATCCCAGAGTGCATGACACCTGTATTTTTATTCGGCGAAAAGCAAACTGACGGCGGCATAATCTTCCACTTCGACATTCCGCCGCAATCCCCCACTGTGCAGGGATTGGCCTGCATTCTCGCCACTGGATTGAATGGATGCAAGCCTGAGGAAATCCTCGCCATCCCCGCAGATTTTTATCTCCCGATGAATTTACAGGAAGCCATCACCCAACAGCGCATCAACGGTTTTATGGGCGTGCTGGCGCACATGAAACAAGCTGCGGTTAATTTAATGGAAAAATAAAAATCCAGCCTTCGCAGAAAACGGGGGCTGGATTTTTATAAATATAAGACAGGAAGATCAAGTATTACTTCGCATCAAATGTATCGAGGATGCCGTTCAACTTCTGCAACAGTTCCTCCATGTCAAACTCTGTCACCACGCCGGGAGCGTAATTTCCAATATTGGAATAATGGATGAAATAAATAACTTCGTAACAAATTCCCTTGTCCCTCAACCGGTAAATTTCCTGATCATAGATATTGCCTGCTCCCGCACCCACAGCCTGACTGTGAACAAAGTTGTAACCATTAATTTTCTCGGAGCTTATCAATTCTTCCGGCGCGCCCCCGTTCGGGTTTGGGTCGGTGCAGGCCGCAACCATTTGCGGATCAGCGGATGAGCCAAGCAGGAAATACACCTCGCCCAAATTTGTATTGGTATAAAAGTTCGTATCAATAAATTGAAGCTCCAGTTCCGGGGTTATTTTGTTATTGGCCGAAGACGGGAAACGTGCGGGAGCAAATTGATCGGAATAGGAAAGCGCGAGTCCGGTGGCGGGATTATTGTATTGAAAGAATTGCGAGGTTTTTCCCGGCGGATTAATGGCAACGCGCAAGGTGAAATTTATCAGGTCACCGCCTGACTTCACCTTTATGAAATAATCCTGGGTTGACGGTAACTTACCGCGCCAAAAAGCACATTCAGTGTTGACCTCAACCGGGCAAAGAACAGTCCCATCACTCCCTTCGATTTCAATTGGAAAATATCCCCAAACGCCCGCCTGATTCCCAGCAAGGATGGAAACAGACATCACCTGTCCCTGCATGGCATTTAAGTGATAGGTTTTGCTGGTGCCCGGATTCAAATTATCCGGTAAATCCATCCATGTGCCGCCGGCGTTAAATCGAATCCTATTGGGCGAATCAACTTGAACTGACTGGGAAGTCGGGGGAAGTGAAGTGGAAGTGGAGGTGGAGGTTGGAATTGCCTGTGTTGGAAACACGGCTGTCGTAGGAGTCGCAGGGACAAGAGTTGACGCAACCGACAAAACTTCCGGCGCGCTTGTGGGGGTACCGGAAACAATGTTACAGGCAATCACTACAAGGATCAAAAATGATATGGCAAGTATTTTTTTATTCATTTGATCTCCATGAGAACTGAGTCAAAAGTCAAAGTTGAAAGTCGAAAGCCAGCCAAACCTTTAACCTTTGACTAATTTATCAACCGAGATACTCAAGCACCGTCGCTTCACCCTGACCAACGCCCACACACAGAGTCGCAACGCCATATTTCGCATTGCCGCGTAATCTCATTTCATATACAAGCGTGGTGACGAGGCGCGCGCCCGAACAGCCGAGAGGATGCCCAATGGCGATTGCGCCGCCATTTACGTTGACAAGTTCAGGGTCAATCTCCAAACCTTCGATGACAGCCAGAGATTGGATGGCAAAAGCTTCGTTCAACTCCATCAGGCCAATATCTTTCATTTGCAAACCTGCGCGCTCGAGCGCCTTCTTCGTCGCAGGGATGGGACCATATCCCATCACGCGCGGAGGCACGCCCGCGGAAGCAGAGGTCACAATGCGTGCAAGCGGTTTTAGATTCAACTCTTTTGCCTTTTCTTCGCTCATAATAAGAAGCGCGGATGCTCCATCATTCAATCCAGACGAATTCCCAGCAGTAACAGTTCCGCCCTCTTTGGCAAAAGCTGGCTTGAGTTTGGCAAGCGATTCCATACTCGCATCGCGGCGCGGACGTTCATCCGTGTCCACGATCTTTGGGTCGCCTTTTTTCTGTGGGATGGAAACGGGCACGATCTCTTGTTTAAATCTGCCAGAATCTATCGCAGCAATCGCGCGTTGATGTGAACGGACTGAGAATGCATCCTGCATCTCACGTGTGATGTGCGGACGTTCCTTGGCAATGTTCTCGGCAGTCTCGCCCATTGAATCAGTGCCGTACATTTCCTTCATTTTTGGATTTGGATAACGCCAGCCGAGTGCTGTGTCATAGGCAGTTAGATTTCCAAATGAATATCCGCTTTCAGCTTTTGGAAGTGAATACGGCGCGCGGCTCATCGATTCGACTCCACCCGCAATGTATATTTCTCCCTCACCCGCTTTGATGGCACGCGCAGCTTGATTAATCGCATTAAGCCCCGAAGCACACAAGCGGTTCACGGTCACACCACCGACCTCAAGCGGCAAGCCAGATAACAACGCCGCCATACGCGCCACGTTGCGATTGTCCTCGCCTGCCTGGTTCGCGCATCCAAGGAAAACTTCTTCAACAAGCGCAGGGTCAAATTGGTTGCGTTCAAGAATGCTCTTTATTACAAAGGCCGCCATATCGTCAGGGCGGACGGAGGCGAGCACACCTCCCAACGCGCCAATCGGCGTGCGGATTGCGTCAATGATGACAGGATTTTTCATTTTGATTCTCCGATGATTGAATTCAATTTTATTTTACCACCAGCAAAATTATCAGATTTGGGAATGCTGAGAGTGTCTAAAAGAATGAGCAAAAAAACCTTTACCACAGAGCGCACAGAGGCCACAGAGATTTTTAAAGGGGTTTCTCCGTGATCTTTGTGGCCTCTGTGGTTAAATCTTTTGGTAAGCCAACACAATTAGACATTGCCAGAATGATTTGCGGTAAACTTGCCTCATGTCCAACTTTGCCATCGAAACAAATGGACTCACCAAACGCTTCGGCGATGTGCTCGCCGTTGACCATGTTGACCTGCGCGTGGGCGTCGGCGAGATTTACGGTTTCCTCGGCCTCAACGGCGCGGGCAAAACCACCACCATCCGCGCGCTTTTGGGGATGATCCGCCCGAGCGAGGGAAATGTCAAAGTGCTGGGGCAGCCCGTCGGTCCAAATGGACGCGGGCCGTGGGCGCAGGTGGGGCATCTCGTCGAGAATCCTTCGGCCTATCCAGAATTAACAGTTCGGGAAAATCTGGACATGGCGCGGCGTCTGCAAGGGATTCAAAATCCCAAAGTTGTGGATGAGGCTATGGCCGCTCTTTCCATCGCTTCTTATGCGGACCGTAAAGCTGGTACGCTTTCGAGCGGCAATTTTCAACGCCTTGGGCTGGCGCGCGCCATGCTGCACAGTCCTGAGCTATTGATCCTCGATGAACCCGCCAACGGACTCGATCCTGCGGGCGTCGTTGAAATTCGCGAGTTGATCAAATCGCTGGCGCAGGAAAAAGGTGTGACGATTTTTATGTCCAGCCATATCCTCACCGAAGTGGATCGCATCGCCACGCGCATCGGAATTATTCACAAAGGTAAATTGATCGAAGAGTGGGATACAGAGAAACGGGAACAACTGCGAACGAAACGACTCGAAATAAGAGCGCGCAATCTCGAAGGCGCGTTTATCAGTATGCAAAGCGCAGGGTTCAAACCTGTGATAAAGGATGAAACCATTTTGATTGAGCACGTTCACGCCATTGATTTTCCCGATGACATTGTGCGAATCCTCGTCAACGCCGGTGCGCCGCCAATTCATCTTGCAGTGGTTCAGGAAAATCTTGAAGATTATTTTTTGAAGTTGACAAATGGCCCGTCATTACAAGCGCAAGTTACAAAGCAGTCCCCGACTCAGGTGGAGATTGCCTCGTCGCCGAAAAACGACTCCTCGCAATGACAGAAGAAAAGATATTATGAAATCCCTTTCCCCCGCTCTCTGGACTGAGATACTCAAAATGCGCCGCTCGAAAGTTCCGTTGTTTACGGCCATAGGGTTTTCCATTGCGCCGTTGATGGGCGGATTATTCATGATTATTCTGAAGGACCCCGAAGCCGCAAAATCCATGGGGTTGATCAGCGCCAAGGCCCAGCTTATGGTTGGGGTGGCCGATTGGCCGACCTTCTTCAACATTCTTTCGCAAGCGGTCGCAGTCGGTGGAGCAATATTGTTCGCCATCGTTACGATATGGGTCTTTGGCCGCGAATTTTCCGACCGTACCGCAAAAGAATTATTGGCATTGCCGACATCGCGTGAAGCCATCGTGACCGCAAAATTCATCGTCATCGGCGTGTGGACATTTTTATTGAGCTTGTTCATCTTCGGGTTAGGACTCATCGTCGGCGCGCTGGTTGACATCCCAGGCTGGTCAATTGCCCTGCTCCGCTCGGCATCTGTTGATGTGCTCGGCTCGGCTGTGCTGGTCATTGCGCTATTGCCATTTGTCGCTTTCATCGCCAGCATGGGACGCGGTTATCTGCCTCCATTCGGCTGGACTATTCTTACAGTAGCATTGGCACAGATTGCAATCATTACAGGCTGGGGCGACTGGTTCCCGTGGTCAGTCTCTGCGCTGTTCAGCGGAGCTGTAGGCCCGCGCGCGGAGATTCTTGGATTACACAGTTATGGTATTGTATTTCTTGCCAGCGTCCTCGCCCTCGCCGCTACATTTTACTGGTGGCGAAACGCAGATCAAACAAAGTAAAAAAACAGGGCAGTGCCTGCGGCGGGGCAGACCTCAAATGAAACCCAATTAATATAAAAGTCCCCTGATACCCTTACACAATTGAATTTTGAGTGACCGGAATTAAAACAGGCTTCAATTTCAGATTAGATAATTTGATTTTGAAGATAGGCAGAAGATGTGCGGCAACGGCAAGAGTGCGCTTCAACCAACGCAGACC
>JACRBH010000017.1 GCA_016234535.1 Chloroflexota bacterium | reverse complement strand
GGATATTTAATGTATTATTGAATTCATCAATGGCGTTTTTCGCGGCTCGACCACCGCGGGAGGCGCTGTTAATCTTTAATCCATAGAAAAAAGGAGTTTGTATGAATGTCCAAGCAACCAAGTTCTTATCTGTCTTCTAAGTTGGAAGGCCGCCCGAAGGCCGATGGCAGTGGAAACGGAATCTATTCGTTAGAGCCCATCAAGAAGGGTGAGCTCGTAGCCGTTTTCGGGGGCGTCGTTTATGAATGGGACGCCTTTATTCACCTTCCTGACCGTGAGCGCAGTTTATGCATCCAGGTAGAAGATCGTCATTTCCTGGTGCCGCGCCCCATTGGAGAAGGAGATTATGTCAATCACTCGTGTAATCCGAATGCAGGTCTTTCGGGCCAGATTGGACTCGTTGCAATGCGAGACATTAAAATCGGCGAGGAAGTTTGTTTTGACTATGCCATGAGCGATACCATGCCTTACGATGAATTTAATTGCGGGTGTGGCAGCTTGAATTGTCGTGGCACTGTTAGTGGAAATGACTGGCAGAAACCAGTACTTCAAAAACGTTATGCGGGTTATTTTGCGCCGCACGTCCAGCGCAAGATCGACGCGCAGCACGCGGAACGAAAGGCCTTTGAAAAAGCGATGAGTTCCGCAAAAGCGAAGAAGTTCACTTCTCCAATCAAGACCACGATATACGAATAGCGAAAACAGCCTTGCGATTTCTCGCAAGGCTGTTTTTTATTTTTTCTTTCTTTACCAGACAAATGGAATCAGGCGATATTTGGTTTTTTGTTTATATGCCAAATATCCCGGCAAGTCCTTATCCAGGGCAGCTTCCTCATCTTTGATGCGCGCCACAAAGACGGGGATAATCACAACCGCGGGAATTACCGCCCAATATGAAGCGAGCGCAAGCGGGGAAGCGACATACAGTAGAATCGCGCCTACATACATGGGATGACGCACGATGCCATATAAATCCGTGTCAATTACTTTTTGTTCACTGGCCACTTCGATCACGCGCGAGGCAAAGCTGTTGATCTGCATCACACGGAAGACGATGATGTATCCGATAAGAATACATATATCCGCAGCAATAACCAAACCTGTCGGCACATCCGACCAGCCAAAGCGTTTATCGAATCCGGGCAGAATAAACGCAAGGAGAAAGAAAACCAGCGAAACTTTGACGATCAGCCTTTGCTCGCTGCGCTGTTCCCGCAGGCGCATTCTGCGCTCCAGTAATTCGGGGTCTTTATTTATCAGGTAGATCATTGCAAAGAACATGGGAGTGATCAACACACCCATATAAACCCATGCCTGCCAATAATTCCATGTACCTGCGGGCAAAAAGAAGAACAGCATCAACATGGGAATTATCATGACTATTCGGCCCGCAACAACTCTCAAAAGCTGGTCACGTGGCATGGCTGTATCCTCCGAATAAAATGGGATTGGCCACCATATTGCGATGATCAATCCCAAAAAGAAACTACACCTTCGGCCCGGCGTCCACCACTTCCTGCGGCGTGCCGTCGGTGAACTTGCCGAAGTTTTGCACGAAACGCATCGCAAGGTCTTTGTATCTTCTATCGTATTCCTTTTTGTCAGGCCATGAGGTTGCAGGATTCAGAACCTCGGCAGGCACATTCGGGCATTCGGTCGGGACTTCAAAACCGAAGATCGGGTCTTTCGTGAATTTGACCTGATTCAGTTTGCCTGTAAGAGCGGCGTTCAACAGGGCGCGTGTGTACTTAATGGAGATACGTTTTCCAACTCCGTACGGTCCGCCCACCCAGCCGGTGTTGACCAGCCAGCAAGTTACGCCATAGCGTTCAATTTTATTCTTTAACAATTCGGCATATTTATATGGATGATGCACCATGAACGGTCCGCCGAAACACGCACTGAATGTGATCTCCGGTTCCTTGCCGAGTCCAACTTCTGTGCCGGCAATCTTGGATGTGTATCCTGAAATGAATTGATACAGAGCCTGATTCGGAGTCAAGCGCGCAATGGGCGGCATGACGCCCGAAGCATCACAGGTCAGCAGGATGACATTCTTGGGATGTCCCGCCTTCTTTTCAGGAATGGCATTCGCAATGAATTCCAATGGGTATGATGCGCGCGTATTTTCTGTCAACGAGTCATCATCGAGATCGATCATGCGAGTCACTGAGTCGAAAGGAACATTTTCCAGAATCGTGCCGAAGCGTCTGGTTGTGGCATAGATTTCAGGCTCGGCAGCTTCGGAGAGACCAATACATTTGGCATAGCATCCGCCTTCAAAGTTGAAAATGCCATTGTCGCTCCACCCATGCTCATCGTCACCGATGAGGCGGCGCGTGGGATCAGCCGAAAGCGTAGTCTTGCCCGTTCCGCTTAATCCAAAGAACAGGGCCACATCATCCGCATTATCAGGATTCACATTTGCAGAACAATGCATTGAAAGCACGCCTTCCAATGGCATCAGATAATTCAGGATTGTAAAAACGGATTTTTTAATTTCACCCGCATAGGCTGTGTTGCCAATGATGGCGAGTTTCTTTTCAAACGACAAACAGATAAATGTATCACTAACGGTACTGTCCACTGCAGGCGCGCCTTTGAACGACGGCATCGCAATGATCGTAAACTCAGGCACGAAGCGTTTATATTCCTCGAGCGACTGCGGCAGGATGAACATGTTGCGCGCAAAATGACTGTGCCATGCAAGCTCGGTCACAATGCGCACAGGCAGGCGATAGGCTTCATCTGCGCCGCCATACACATCCTGGACGAAGACATCGCGGCCCTGAAGGAAACCCAACATGCGGTCAACCATGACCTCGAACTTGTCTCCTGCAAACGGACGGTTGTACACGCCCCACCAGATATTGTTTTCTGAGTCAGTGTGGCGCACAACAAATTTGTCATTTGCGCTTCTGGCAGTATGTTTGCCGGTGTTGGCGTCGAATGCGCCGCCAGCGACCACTGCGCCTTCGTTACGAAAGATCGCTTCCTCTACCAGAGCTTCAGTAGGTAGGTTCCAATAAGCCAATCGCAAATTGCTCACGCCTTGATTGGAAAGGTTGTAATCCGCCTTGCGTATCTGCGCGGTGGATTCGGCGGGGGTTTTTATGTTTAGTAAGTTATTCATAAGCTTCGTCTCCCGTCATTGCGAGTGAGTGATAACGAGCGAAGCAATCTCCAAGTTGAACGGGGATTGCTTCGGGCCACCGCCCTCGCAATGACGATATAGTATTTACATCCAATCCCGTATCATCTTCTTGTCGCCAATATAAATTTCATTGGGAGAGGTTGGGTCGAGTGCCCATTTAATGCGGGCAATGCCTTCAGTTATATCCTTGACCGAGCCCGCGAATGAAATGCGGATATGACCTTCCATGCCGAATTCCTTGCCAGGCACGGTGACCACCAAAGCCTTCTTCAACAGGAAGCGGGACAACTCAATAGAGTTCCCATTGAAAGCACGCAAATCAGGCAATGCGTAAAATGTGCCTTTAGGTTCGATAAGACGCGCGCCATTGAAGGTTCTCATTTCCTGCAAAACCACATCACGATTATTTTGAATTTGCAAACGCAATGCTTCGACCACCGACTGTAAACCGTTCAACGCGCCTTCTGCCGCAGCTTGCGCAATCGGTGAAACACAGGAGGTTGTTTGCGCGAGAACGTTCGTCATCACCTTGACCAGTTCGCGCGGAGCGACCACCCAGCCAAGGCGAAAGCCTGTCATACCGTATAACTTTGCCACGCCATTGACAACGATCACATGCGAATTCTCAACATCCCTTTTTGTAAATGAATACGCGGGCGGGGCAACATTTCTATCGAAAGTAAGTTTGTGATAGATATCGTCGCAGATCATGAAGATGCCCTTGCGCTCGCACATATCCACGATTTTCCCGATCAACTCGGGCGGATAGATTGCTCCTGACGGGTTATTCGGGCTGTTGACAATGATTGCCCGCGTGGATGAAGTGACCGCCCGTTCAATATCCTCAAAACGGGGGGTAAATGTACCATCCTCAGGGGTGACCACAACAGGAATACCGAGACACATCTTGATCATTTCGTTGTACGAAACCCAATACGGCGCAATGACGATCACCTCGTCCTGCGGATTCAAAATGGAATAGAAGATATTGAACAGTGATTGTTTCGCGCCGTTTGTGACGATCACGTTTTCGGGCGCGACCAGCCGGTCATAGCTCTCTTCGGTGTAGCGTATGACCGCCTTCTTCATCGAAGGCAGTCCATCGGGCGGTGTATATTTCACCTCACCGCTGGTCAATTTTGCGCCAGAGGCCAGGACAGCCGAAATGGGAGTCTTGTTCTTCGGTTCGCCAATTCCCAAATTAATCACCGCCTCGCCGCGTTCACGCAACAAACGGGCTTCTTCATTCAAAGCCAGGGTTGGAGATTCGGCGATGTCGCTTGCAAGTTTGCTTAATTTCATGGTTCTCCTTGTTGTCGTCGCTGCGAGCGGTCTTTGCGAAGCAGTCTCCTTGCATAATTGGAGATTGCTTCGGGCTATCGCCCTCGCAATGACGTTGCATTCTATAAAAACAAAAATCTGGCTAAGCACATTTGCTTAACCAGATACACTTCCAGACCCGCAGAGAAAGCGGCGCTGACAATCGTATTGTCAGACAAGGCGTTCATGCCGTCATTATACTATAGGGGTTTGAAGAGGCTGACGAATGGAGGTAATGACTTCGTTAGTAATAAATGTAATAAATTCAAGTTACTGGCAGGCAACTATTCCTGGGCCAAGATCGTGCGCTTGATTCCACAGCTTCTCAAATTCCTGCAAATACAAGGCCGCAATCTCAGCGTTATCCAAAATCACCACATTCTCCTCATTCGATTCATCCGCGTTGGATGAATAATTCAGCGAGCCGGTAACCACGATGGTGTTATCAATGATAATGATCTTATCGTGCAGAAAACTCGGATTCCCATCCTGGCGCACAGGCACACCCGCGCACCAAAACGTTTTCATTTCCGATCCAGAACTTGTACTGCCGAAAGTTTCGTACACGCCTTTTACATCCACGCCGGCTGCGGCGCGGTCTATCATGGCCTTTGCAAGCGGATAATCGGTAAAACTAAAAGCGAGGAAACGAATATTCACCTGCGCATCATTGACAAGGGCAATCAGGTTGCTGACTGCATTGTCTTCTGATGAAAACAACACCTGAAGCGGAGTACCGTCAAGAATTGCCCATTGATTATTAACTGTAGATGGTGCGCGCGGCCCAAACTGATTGTTCCACAACTCCTGAAATTCGCGCTCATAAATAAAGGCAATATCCGCAGAACGAATAACAAGCACGTTGTTATTTTGCTTGAATACTCCATTGACCGTGACGTTGGTGGACCCTGTCCACACGGTTTGATTGTCAAAGATCCAGAACTTGTTGTGCATCAACGCGGAACGACCCGCATCATCCTTGACCTCAATGCCTGCTTCGGTTAAAAGGGAAAATTGGCCACGCCCGGGCTGGATGTCGTACTTCAGCCCGTTTTCATCGTCCGTCACCCACTTCACGTCCACGCCGCGGTTTTTGGCGGCAATCAATGCTTCTGCAACCGGCGTGAGGCTGAATTCAAACGAAGCAATGTGAATGCTTGTCTGCGCGGAGTTGATAAGTTGAAGCAACTTTTCTTCAACCGAACCTGCAATAACCTCAGGATTATTTATCGTGAGCGGGTCGGTGAAATACACATCCCACCATCTTGCAGTTGGGACGGCAACGGGCGTATCTGTAACAGGAATAATAATGGGTGCGGGCGTGTCTGTGACTGGAACAATAATCGGCGCAGGAGTATCTGTCAGCGGAATAATGATTGGCGCGGGCGTATCGGATGCGTAAAATGGGATCGGTGTGACAAATGGCGTATCCGTGACGGGAAAATTCCCAGGGATACATGCTGCAAGGGTGAAAGCCAAAATGAGGAGGAAGAAGGGTTTACGATGCATGAGAAATTCACTTTAATCGTTGTCGCTCCGCGCGCCAGTGTGGCGAGAACCACTACTATTACCAGTAAATCACGAAGGCGTAGTAACCAGTCGCCTTACGCAGCTTTCTTCGAGAAGCCTGTTTTTGTTCGGACTGCGGACTTTAGTCCGCTTCTTGCCGGAAACGCGGACTAAAGTCCGCAGTCCAACTTTTTTGCGTAAGGTGTGTTAATCACTGATGTTACGCAGTCCAGCCTGTAGCGCGACACATTGTCCCCGTATGGGGGTTTATGTCGCCCATTTTGCGAGATAAATCTCGCGTTACCGCGTCAGGTGAGTTAATCACTTATAGCAACAAAATCCTGCGGATTGCCTAATGGAAAAATAATCATACCATCTGCAATACGTTTCACCAAGCCGCCCAACACTGTACCCGTTCCCACTTCCACGAAGGTGTTAATTCCCTGATCGACCATGAACTTCACAGACTCAGTCCAGCGCACGCGCGATTGCATCTGCGCGATAATATCAGCGCGGGCGGAATCTTCATCGGCCAATGGCACGCCATGGACATTGCCGATCACAGGGGTGCTCAAAGCAGAAAAGGATGCGGATGCAACCGCCTCATTCCATTCTTGTTGAATGGCAGCCATCAATGGAGAGTGGGCTGCAATGGAAACCGCCAAAGGCAATGCGCGTTTTGCACCGGCAGATTTTGCACCAGCCATTGCCCGCTCGACAGCGGGTTTTGCGCCTGAAATGACAACCTGCCCGAGGCAATTATCATTTGCGACTTGTACGATTTCATCGGCAGTGCTTGCTTCAGTACAAACCTTATCAAGTGTTGGAATATCCGCGCCGAGAATGGCGGCCATTAAACCGGGCGCGAGCGTGCCCGCATGTTTCATCAATTCGCCGCGTTTGCGGACGAGGCGCAGGCCATCTTCGAAAGATAATGCTCCAGATGCGGCCAGAGCAGATAACTCGCCAAGCGAATGCCCGGCCAGCAGGGCAGGCTTCAGGTCAGGATAAAGATGCGAGAAGGCGCGATAAGATGCGAGTGAATGGACAAATAATGCCGGTTGCGTATTGACCGTGTCGTTTAGTTCATCCGCCGCGCCTTCCATCATTAATTTGGAAAGGGGAAATCCAAGAATGGAATCGGCTTCTTCAAATGTCTGTTTTGCAATGGGATAGTGCGCGGCAAGTTCCCTGCCCATGCCGATAACTTGCGAGCCTTGCCCGGGGAATAAGAATGCCGTGCTTTGTAAATTAAGTTTCATTAGCTCTCCGTTACCCCATTAAACACAAACGGGTCGTGAAAGTCACGACCCGTTGAGTGTTATTCGCTGGCTTTCTTTTCTTTCTTAACCTGGATAACTTCACGGCCATTGTAGAAACCGCAGCTCGAGCAAACGGTGTGCGGCAGACGCCTGGCACCGCAATTGGAGCAGGAAACAGTGTTCACGGCTGTCAAAGCATCATGTGCGCGGCGACGATCGCGTCGGCCCTTGGAATGTTTGCGCTTGGGATGTGGGGTCATTTCTTACTTTCTCCTTTTACATACATCAGACGGGCACTTGCGCCCGTCTGGTTGGTTTTGAATGACACTGCGCTGCGCTGCGTTTATTGCAGTGCAGGCGAGCGGGATGATTATAAGGGGATGAAGCAGTGACGTCAAGGCGGAACTGTTGTAAAATTATTCCCTATGGAAATACAGATCGCTGTTGCGAAGATCAACAAATACGCCGTCTCTGAAAGCGGAGATACGCTTGAAGTCATCGAACGCCCCACTGGTGGGTTATCCGTTGTACTGGCCGATGGGCAAACCAGCGGACGCGGCGCAAAAGCCGTATCCCAGCTTGTTGTCCGCAAGGTGATCGGATTGCTGGCTGACGGCGTGCGCGACGGCGCGGCGGCGCGCGCCGCATCGGACGCATTATTCGCAGACAAGGCCGGCAAGGTCACCTGCACCCTTAACATCGCCTCTGTAGACCTGCACAGCAACACGATCGTGCTCACGCGCAATAACCCTGTGCCCATGTTCATTTGCCGCGGCGAACAAATCGACTCGCACAACGAATACAGCATTTCGCTCGGCACATCGCGGAATGTGCGCCCGGTCATTACCGAGCTTGGGATTGAACCTGATCTCACCATTGTCATCTTCACCGACGGAATCAGTCATGCAGGCAAAAGAAACGGCGAGCCCATGAACGCCGGCGAGACCATCCGTTCGATTATGGAAGATCAAGACCCCACCCCTCAACAACTCGCAGACTCACTCCTCGCACACGCGATCAGCCTTGACGATAACCGTCCCGCTGACGATATCAGCGTCCTTGTATTGAAGGTTTCCTCAGGCACTGGTGATGGCGTAAGGCGGATGAGTGTCAGGCTTCCGATCAATGTCTAAGGCGCATATACGCAGGTCGGGCATGCGGAGGCATCGCTGGCAGCACCTTCGCGCATCCATAAGAGACACCACCATTTTGCTTGGTGAATTCCGCGCGGCATTGTTATGGTTCTCCGTTGCGATATTGGGCGGCGGCACGCTTTTTTATTTCCTCGCAAGGCTCTTCAACGAACCGATCGGGAGTCTAACCGAGGCAATCTATATCGTCCTCACCATCACATTTTTACAACCCCCCAATCGGGATTTTCCACATAATATAGTTCTACAGTTATTCCACTTTATTATGCCCGTTGTTGGGATCGTCATGCTCGCGCAGGGATTGGCAGATTTCGGCAGCCTGCTTTTCAATCGCCGCTCGCGCAATAAGGAATGGGAAATGGCAGTAGCATCCACATTGAACAAACATGTAATTCTCGTCGGGCTGGGGCATCTCGGCTATCGTGTTGCGCTCAAACTTCATGAAACGGGCGAGCAGATTGCGGCCATTGAATTCAACGCAAACACCGACACCTTGAGCGTTGTCCGCGAACTCGGCATTCCCGTCATTCACGACGACGCCACCCGCCCCGCCGCGCTCGAGGCCGCCAACATAAAAGATGCGCGCACCATCATCCTCGCCAGCCAGAATGACGCGATGAATTTACAGATCGCGCTCAAAGCGCGCAGCATGAATCCCAACATTAAAGTCGTCATCCGCATCTTCGATGAAGACTTCGCCCACGCGCTTCAAGATCAATTTGGTTTCATCGCATTAAGCGCCACCGAAATGGCCGCGCCTGTTTTTGCCGCCGCTGCCACAGGCACCGACGTAACCAATCCCATTTCCATTGAGGGGCAGCTGCTCAGCCTTGCACGCATCACAACATCTGAAAACGCAGCTTTTGTCGACAAGACCGTTGGTTATGTCGAAGATGTTTATCACCTTAGCGTTGTGCTGATCCGTCACGACCATCAATCCGAAATGCACCCCACCGATAACAGTCCCATTCACATGGGCGATACACTGGCCGTGCTCGGCGGACCCAATGAGCTGCAACGCCTAATGCGCGACAATGAGTGAGCCTGATAAACGATTACTCATAGGCATCGTTGGTCCCTGCGGGTCGGGAAAATCCACGCTGGTTGCAGGGTTGGAAAAGCATGGGTATCGCTGCCGCCACATCGCGCAGGAACACTCCTACGTCAAACACATGTGGCAGACCATTACCAATCCCGATGTTCTCATTTTTTTACAATGTTCGTTTGAAAACTCCACTACGCGCCGAAAATTAAACTGGCTTCGCACAGACCACGAAGAACAACTTCGAAGACTCTCCCACGCCTACCAACACGCACACATCATCATTGATACCAATGTTTTAAATTCGGATGAAGTCCTCACCCGCGCATTGGATTACTTAACCAGATGAATCAATAAAAATATATTTTCCTGCCCCAAGCATCGCACTTCTTCTGACCTCATGCCTGCCAGCCGCACAAGCGACAGAGTCCACACCCAAAGCGATTCCACCTATTACAAAGAAGGCCGCTGCGTCTCTAAAACTGAAGCTCGTTACAGTTGCAACCTGACGCCCTTGTTTGCGCAATCGGCGCAACGGCGCAATGGATATTCCCGTAATTCATTCAATCGGAGTATAATGGCGTCCGCGCCAGTCAAAGACTGGCATTTTTTTGGACGGAGTGTAATATGCGAAATCGAAATACGTGGTTAGTAATAATTGGTATCTTGATAGTTTTTTCCCTATGGATAGATCTTAGCAAAAATATTACGATCTATAACCCATTCAACGACACGCCGATCGTGGATCGCAATGTGGATATCAAGCTGGGCCTTGACCTGCGCGGGGGACTTCAGGCCCTTCTCGAAGCGGATGTACCTGCCGAAACAGCCATTTCCACCGAAGAGCTGAACAATGCAAAAAACATCCTGCAAAATCGCGCGAACGCCCTCGGCGTAAGCGAGATCGTCATGCAAACAGCCGGTGACCGCCGCATTGTGGCCGAATTCCCTGGTGTTACAAACCCGGAAGAAGTAGTATCCACCCTCAAACAAACAGCCCTGCTAGAATTTGTGGATATGGGTACGAGTCCTTTGGCGGCCGGTACTACCATTAAGACCGATTTTGGGGTCACATCTGACGCCACACCGACAGAGGTCACTCCAACTGCAGCCCCAACAGACCCTGCCGCAACACCAGAGGCAGCTCCTACAGAAACCGTCTATCATACTGTGATGACAGGCGCCGGACTGCAAACTGCCAGCGTAACCAGAAGTGCGACGGGAGCGTACCAGATCTCCTTTGTTCTCAAAGGTGATGCCACTGACCTGTTTGCGGAATATACCACCTCACATACACAACAATATCTGGCCATCGTGCTCGATAAGCAGATTGTTTCCGCGCCAATTATCGAAGGCCCGATCACCAGTGGACAAGGTGTTATCTCTGGGAATTTCACACAAGAGGAAGCACAGACTCTTGCCGTTCAGCTTCGCTCGGGCGCTCTGCCCATTCCGATCAAGGTTGTGGAAAGCCGCACTGTTGGAGCCACCCTCGGCGAGGAAAGTATTCGCAAGAGCGTACTGGCCGGTCTCATTGGCTTGGGGGTCGTGATCCTGTTCATGGCGTTCAACTATCAACTGCCCGGCATCATCGCGGACCTGGCTTTGATCTGCTACGCTTTGCTCAGCTTAATGGTGTTTAAAATGATTCCCGTCACACTTACCCTGCCAGGCATCGCCGGGTTCATCTTAAGTGTTGGCATGGCGGTGGATGCAAACGTGTTGATCTTTGAACGTCTCAAAGAGGAATTACGCTCCGGTCGAAATCTGCGTCAGGCAATCGACCTCGCATGGAGTCGCGCCTGGCCTTCCATTCGAGATTCAAATACATCCACATTGATCACCTGTCTGATCCTGTTTGTATTTGGTAACACATTTGGCGCCAGCATGGTAAAGGGTTTTTCCGTTACCCTGGCATTGGGTGTAGGCATCAGCCTGTTTACAGCCATCATCGTCACGCGCACCTTTCTACATACTGTGCTTGACAGAATCCAATCCACCGAACACCCGCGCTGGTTCGGCCTTTAGGAGCGCGCAATGAATATCATTAAAAATCGTTACGTTTACTTTTTCATCTCCCTGCTTGTGATTATTCCGGGCATCATATTCATGGGTTTGAACTGGGCAAAAACAAAAGACGGCCCGTTGATGCTGGGCGTGGATTTTCGCGGCGGCTCCCTGCTTGAAGTCACGTTCGAAGGGTCCCGCCCTGCCACTGAAGAAATCGCGAACCTATACAAGGAGTTCTCCACCTCAGAACAACCAATCGCGGACCCGATCATTCAGTCGCTGGGAACAGATTCATTTTCCATCCGCTCAAAAACAATGACCGACGAGACAAAAGGCCAGATTGTTGCTGAAATGGAGAAACGTTTCGAGACCACAGTAACTGTCCTTAACTTTACATCCGTCAGTGCTTCAGTAGGCGCTGAAGTAACACAAGCCGCCGGTTGGGCCATCCTTGCAGCCGCGGCAGCGATCCTTTCCTACATCTGGTGGGCCTTCCGAAAAGTGGAACATGCCTATCGCTATGGCACGGCCGCCATTATCGCCATGCTGCACGATGTACTGGTTGTTATTGGAGTGGAAGCCATTCTGGGTTATTTCCTCGGCTGGGAGGCAGATGCATTATTCCTGACTGCTCTTCTCACCGTCATTGGCTTCTCGGTGCATGACACCATCGTGGTGTTTGACCGTGTGCGCGAAAATTCAGGTCTCTATCGCCGCATTGAATACGAGAAGATGGTCAATCATTCCATCGTCCAGACCCTGGACCGCTCCATTACCACCCAACTGACCGTGATGTTCACGCTGTTTGCGCTAGTCTTATTCGGAGGCGACAGCATCCGTCACTTTGTGATCATCCTGTTGGTTGGTATTTTCAGCGGTACTTATTCCTCCATTTTCAATGCGGCTCCCATTTTGGTTGTTTGGGAAAACCGCGAGTGGACCGGCTGGTTCAAGAGAAAAGAAGAAGCAATGAATTAAACCCGCAGGATCTTGCGGGTTAATTGCGTCAACAAAAAGGCGATCTCGGGTGAAATTATTTCCGAGGTCGCTTTCATTTTATACAAGGCGTCAAACGTAAAATATGGAACTCTATTTCATCCGTCACGGACAATCGATCAACAACGTAAATTCGGGCAATCCAAATTATATGGAACATTCAGACCCATTCCTGACAGAGGTTGGGATTGAACAGGCAGATTATCTCGCAAAGTACTTCAAGGAAAAACAACACATCACCGGCAACAAGGCTTGGAACGTCCAGAACCAATACGGATTTGGCTTCACCCACATTTACACCAGTTTGATGGAACGCGCTGCGGCGACCGCCGCGCCAACAGCCCGCTCGCTGGGCATCCCTTTCACGGCATGGACTGAAATCCATGAAGAAGGCGGAATTTACGCTCGTGAAGCGGGCGCAAATCAAAAAGGACTCTCTGGCAGGCCGCGCTCATTTTTCGAAAAAAGCTTTCCTGAGCTAAAACTTCCAAACGATCTGGGTGAAAGAGGCTGGTGGAATCGTCCCTTTGAGGCAGAGGATGAACGCCAACTTCGGGCAGACAAGGTATTTGCCGAACTAATCGCACGCCACGGTGACAGAGACGGTCAGCCGGAGGCACGCATCGTCTTCGTCAGCCACGGCGGATTCTTCATGCGGCTGGTTTGTTCCATGCTCAAACTCCCGTGGCGGCAGGCTGCGCTTGACATGAAATCGTGGTTCCTGCTCAACAACTGCTCGATCAGCCGTTTCGATATTCGCAAGGGTGAAATTACAGTTTGTTATATCAACCGCACCGACCATTTACCTGCCCATCTGGTTTCCTGACAAACTGGGAAATCCTGTTGGGCGTTCCCTTTTGATTGCAAATTGAACCGAATAAATTTCACTACCCGCTCGTTAATATAGGTGTAAGCCATCTCAACATAAAAAGAGAAATAAATGAACACAAATAGTAAAAGTACCGCAATGGATAGAAAAGTACTACTTTCAACAATATGGATATTTGTCGTGTTTAATTATCTATATTGTGATGTTGTATCGTTAATGGATGCTGGTTTACTAAAGCAGTACCTTGTCGGAAACGTTGGTGGCATGGAATTGACTGAGGGGTTCCTTTTAGGAGGGGCAATCTTAATGGAGATTTCGATTTCTATGGTTCTCCTGTCTAGGGTGTTGAAGTACAAAGCGAATCGTTGGGCAAATAGCATTGCAGGCATAATAACGACTGTTGTTCAATCCTTGACACTGTTTGCTGGCGCGCCAACAATGTATTACTTGTTTTTCAGCATAATCGAAATTGCGTCTACTGCCTTAATTGTGTGGCTTGCGTGGAATTGGCGCAACTCTGAAAATTAGTCCTGCTAATAAAGACCTTACCTTGTTAGAAATAGATGGTGAAGTTATGGTCTTTTACAAGGAAAGCAAAAAGGCTAGCAGTGTTGCCTTTTTTAAACAAGCGAGTCTTGCACAACAAAAAAACGCCCAACAAAGCGTGCAGCGGATTTTTGGGAGTCTGCGGCTTCGAGAAGCATTTTTCTGGCTTCAAGTTTTTTCTACATCTCAATCATTTTCCCAGCCCGCCCAAAATCCGCTAACGCCAGCCGTTAGCAGCCTATCACTGCTTACTTGGCGTGCTATACTTTATTTACCAAAACAAATTGTTCGGTCATTCATAACGGACAATCAACCTATTCTATTCGGAGGCAAAATGAACTTTCTTGCATGGATCATCTTTGGCGCGCTTGCCGGTTGGATCGCAAGCATCATCATGGGGAAGAACAAGAAAATGGGCGCAATAGCCAACATAGTAGTCGGCATCGTTGGCGCTTTCGTTGGCGGTTACATCATGGACTTCTTCGGCGCACAAGGTGTGACTGGATTCAATCTTCCCAGCTTCTTTGTGGCAGTAATTGGCGCAGTAGTTCTTCTGTTCGTTGTTGGCTTATTCACTGGCCGCCGCAGCAGATAATTCGAACCTAAATTCCCAAATAAAGAGTCGCGTAGTTATTGCGCGGCTCTTTTACATTTTGACGTCTTGCATAAGTGCTCCCGCTGCCGTCCCCAGTGGCGAGGGCGCCGCCTTGAGCGGGATTTTTAGCGGCTCTTTTGTATTTAAAAGGAAATCCCTTTCCGCAATACGAATAAGCTAAAATATCTTGAACATTCATCAAAGGAGAATCCCTTATGCGCCTCACCAACATGATCACAGCCGTGGACCTGCATGCCTGCGGCGAACCGGGCCGCGTCATCACGGGCGGAGTCTTGGACGTGCCGGGCAAAAACATGTTCGAGAAGATGAAATACTTCGAGAAGAATCATGATGATATTCGCCTGCGAATATTACGCGAGCCGCGCGGATACCCTGCCCTGTGCGCCAACATCATCCTGCCACCCACACATCCCAAAGCGGATGCGGGCTTCATCATCATGGAGCAGGTGGAGTATCCACCCATGTCTGGGACCAATACGATCTGCGTGGCGACCACTCTCCTAGAGACAGGAATGCTCAAGATGACAGAACCAGTTACCGAGTTCGTACTTGAAGCGCCAGCGGGCCTGGTCGGCATTCGCGCAGATTGTAAAGACGGCAAAGTCACACAGGTCACATTCAAAAACGTGCCAGCCTTCGCAGTCCATCTGGATGCAAAAGTGGAAGTGCCGCACCTCGGCACGGTCACAGTGGATGTGGCTTGGGGCGGTATGTTTTACGTCATCGCAGATGCGGCTCAATTTGGATTGCGAATCACGCCAGATGAAGGCAAAGATATTACGCGCATCAGCGAGATGATCAAAGCCGCAACACAGGAGCAATATCCAGTTATGCATCCTGAAAACCCCGAGATCACGGGACCAACCATTTCACAACTTTCCGCGCCCGCAACGAATCCCAAAGCGCATCGCAAGAACGCGGTTACTGTTGCAACCGGAAAACTCGATTGGGACAAGCCCTCCACATGGACAGGAGTCATTGACCGCTCGCCTTGCGGAACAGGCACATGCGCGAAGATGGCAGTGCTTCATGCCAAAGGCCAGCTCGGATTGAATCAAGATTTTTATCATGAGGGAATTCTCGGCACATTGTTCACAGGCCGATTAATCGAAGAGACGCAAGTTGGGCCGTATAAAGCGGTCGTCCCGACCATTGGCGGCACAGCCTGGATCACTGCCATCAATCAATTTGTCGTTGATCCAGGCGATCCATTTCCGAATGGATTTACGGTTGGGGATATTTGGTAAATGCAATCAGGTGACAGTCACTTTAAAAGTGACTGTCACCTTTGGAGTATATATGCTCATCCTCACCCGCGAAGAAATCCAACAACTCCTCGACCCGCGCGAACTTCTCATCGCACTTGAAGAAGGCTTCAAGTCATTAAGCGCAAATCAAATGAACGTCCCGCCGCGCAATCAAGTCATTTCACCAAAAGGCGCGCTGCTTGCCATGCCAGCATATATGCCCGGGCAATACATGTCCGTCAAACTCGTCAGCATCTTTCACAAGAACAAAATCATTCCGAGTCATCAAGCCGTCATCACGCTAATAGACTCCGAAACAGGCACGCCGCTCGCGTTGATGGACGGCACGTACATCACCACACTCCGCACTGCCGCAAGTTCGCTCATTTCCATTCAACTTCTCGCGCGCAAAAATATTAAAGAAGTTGCCATCATCGGCTCGGGCGTGCAAGGCGGGTCACATTTAAATATGATCGGGACTCTGACCGGCATCGAAAGAATCTGGATCGCTTCGATGGACATTCCCAACGCCCAAGCATTATCCGCCCGCGACTCACGCGCCCTGCTGGCTGATTCTGTCCAACAAGCAGTTTCCAACGCTGACGTGGTGTGCCTATGCACATCATCGCCTGAGCCAGTCATCAAAGCCGAATGGCTGAAGAAGGGAGTCCACATCACATCCGTTGGATACAATCCCCCGGGCGGCGAATTGCCGCGTGACATCATCGAAAATAGTCATCTCTTCGTTGAATCAAAACGCGCCTTTGAGCCTCCGCCCGCAGGCAGCGCGGAACTTCAAGGGCTGAGTCCAGAATCAGGCACGGAACTGGGAGAAGTTCTATTGAAACAGCGGGCAGGCCGAAGGTCCGAAGAAGAGACGACGGTTTATAAATCCATGGGACATGCCATGGAAGACCTGGTCGCCGCAAATTTAGTCTACAAAAAAGCAGTGGAAAATCAAACCGGGAAAACGATCGATCTGTAATTTTACACAGTGACCAACATGATCTGCCCCAATTGAAATTCCAACAACTCGCGCAGACTCATGCGCTTCAAGATCGTGGATGAAATTTGTCCTTCAAGCAGCAGCAGGATAAATCCATGCACAATCCCCCAGGCAGAAAGAGTCACCAGGTCTGACGGACCGTCTCGCAAAACGCATGCGGCCTGATTCACCTCAACGATCTGCATGATCAACTGAAAATTTCTGTGTGACTCCGCTACGAACTCGGGATATTCTTTCTCTTTCTCCAATACCCCCGAAAACATGACCTTGAATCGGTCGCGATCATCCATCGCGAACTGAACATACGCCCACGCAGACTCCACTAATTGCCTGGACGGTTTCCCATTATATTTTTCCACAACCATATTCACCCGTGCATATAACTGACGAAATCCTTCGGTCGAGATCGCCGCGATCAACGCTTGCTTGTCTTTGAAATGCGAATATGGCGCAGTATGACTCACGCCCGCCTTGCTCGCCACCTTGCGCAGGGATAATCCACCTACGCCATCTTTTGCGAGAATCTCGACTCCCGCTTTGATCAGCGCATTCTTCAAGTCACCATGATGATAGGTTTTCTTTTTCGGCATAAACACTCTTTTGTGTCACCCTGAGCCGCCCTTTGACGAAAGGTCTCTCCACAACCATAGATACTCTTCGGTCGCAAAGAACGCTCTCTCAGAGCGATACAACAGCATAATCTTGACACTGTAAAGATTATAGATAATAATTAATCCGCTGTCAAGAAAAAATCTGGTGGTTTCGATACGTCTTTCGAGAAGAACGCTCAAGGCTACTCAACCACCGAGGCATATTAAAAAGGATTCCACATGTCCAAACACCAAATACACAAACAACAAGTCGTAGACACCTGCCACACACTGCTCGAGCGCGGATATCTCAAAGCCACTGAAGGTAATATTTCTGCGCGGATGAAAAGCCAGAATGCCTTTGCCATCACACCCTCGAATTACGATTACGCCAAAATGCAAGCGGACGATATTTGCATTCTCGATTTCGATATGCATCAAATCGAAGGGACAATGAAACCATCCATTGAAAGCGGAATGCACGCGGCAGTCTATCAAACTCGCGCCGACGTACATTGCATTATCCATACCCATCAACCCTACGCCAGCGCACTGGCATTGATCAAAATGCCGATCCCCGCCTTGTTCGATGAGCAAGTCCGCTTCCTGGGCCGCAGCGTGGACATCATCTCCTACGCCCCATCTGGGACGGGCTTTCTCAAGAACGCGGTTAAGGTCAAGGTGAAGAATAGCAATAATGCGTTCATCTTGCAAAACCACGGCGTACTGGTGTTCGGCGGAACAGCGGAACAAGCCATTCACAACATGGCACTGCTTGAAAAATGCGCGTTGACCTATCTGCTCGCAATCATGACCGAGAAGAAAATCTCGAAGATTCCCTTGCCGATCCGCGAAGTTGCCTTTGCCAAGTTGCGCGCGGATGAAAAGAAATTTGCAGAACTATAACTCATCATTGCGAGGAGGGTGTACCTCCCGACAAAGCAATCTCTACATTATGACTGAGATTGCTTCGGGCGGAAAAGCATCGCCTCGCAATGACGAATGGAATTTAACCATGAACCAACAATACGCCATCTCCGAATACCCCAACGTGGACGAAATCTACGCCAAACTTGAGAACCTCATCAGCCAGCCGCCACTCCCTGTGCGGCGCGAGAAAATACAGGAGTATCTAAATTACTTTGATGCAAAATGCATCCGCTCAAAACAACTGACCGATGAAGCCAAGCAGATCATCCCTGGCGGAGTGCAGCATAATCTTGCATTCAATTATCCTTTTCCAATTGCCATCGAAAAAGCGGAAGGCGCATATCTGTGGGATGCGGACGGAAACAAATATATTGATTTCCTGCAAGCAGGCGGCCCCACCATTTTAGGCAGTAACTATGCGCCCGTGCGCGAAAAAGTAATCGAGATGCTGCAAACCTGCGGACCTGTCACAGGGCTGTTCCATGAATACGAATTGAAACTCGCGCAACTAGTCCAGCGCTTCATGCCTTCGATTGAAATGTTCCGTATGTTAGGCTCGGGGACAGAAGGTGTAATGGCGGCAGTCCGCGCGGCGAGGACATTCACGAAGAAAAAATATGTCATCAAGGTCGGCGGCGCATATCACGGCTGGAGCGACTCGATGGTCTACGGCTTGCACATCCCAGGCACGGGACGGCTGGAGGCGAAGGGAATTCCGCGCGGCGCAAGCGCATCCACGCGCGAGTGCTACCCGAATGCTCTCGGGGCGCTAAAGCGTCAGCTTTTTTTGAACAGGTTTCGGGGCGGCACCGCAGCGGTTATTGTCGAACCCGTTGGGCCTGAAAGCGGCACACGTCCAGTTTCAAAAGACTTCAATCAAAAAGTCCGCGAGTTGTGCGATGAGTTTGGCGCACTGCTTATCTTCGACGAAGTGGTCACGGGGTTTCGTTTGGGGCTTGGCGGCGCGCAGGGATATTTCAACGTGAAGCCCGACATCACAGTGTTCGGAAAATGTATCACAGGCGGCTACCCAATGGCGGGCGGAGTCGGCGGGCGGCGCGATGTGATCGCGACCTTTGCGGCAGGTATCGGTGGCGTGGGTGAACGTGCGTACATTGGCGGCACACTTTCAGCAAATCCGCTTTCGTGTGTGGCAGGATATTATGCGCTGATCGAAATGGAAAAAACAAATGCGGCAGTCATTGCAGGCAAAGCGGGCGACAGACTCACAAAAGGTTTGCAAGTCATCATCGAAAAATATTCACTGCCATTCGTTGCATATAATCAAGGTTCGATTGTTCATCTCGAAACGGCAGGCACCATGCTGCTTGATTTCAAACATCCATTGCGCCTGCTGAAAGAACTCAAACCTCGCAAACACATGATGGAAGAAATGGGCGCGGCTTACATGGCAAACGGACTCATCACGCTGGCTGGTTCGCGCATGTACACTTCGATGGCCGATACCGATGAAGTGATTGACGACGCGTTAAATCGTTTTGAAACCGTTTTGAAAGAATGTCATGCATAGACTTTTAATTCTTTCACATGATGAAAACGAGTACCGCGCTTTGATCGAAAAAGCGCGGCTTGTTGATTTGGAATTTGCGACTCAGCCCACACCAGATGTGGACATCGTTTTGGGCGAACCAAGCCGAATCAAGGCCGCGCTCGCTTCTCTCCCCGCTCTGATCTGGGCACAGTCCATTTGGGCTGGAGTGGAGCCTTTGCTTGATTCCGCTTCGCGCCGCAATTACACGTTTCGCGTCACCAACGCGCGCGGCGTCTTCGGCGGACTCATGTCTGAGTATGTCATTGGGTATCTGCTTGCCCACGAAAGAAAAATATTTCAACGCGCCCAAGCACAACAAATGAAACAATGGGAACATTCCCTTACCGGCACCTTACGAGGCAAAACCATCGGACTGCTTGGCGTCGGCTCGATTGGCTCTGAGATCGCGCGTACGGCAAAGTTCTTCGGTATGACAGTTCGTGGTTATACACGAGAAAGCGAAACAAGTACTCAAGTGGATGTGTACTATCACGGCCAAGATTTATCCGAATTTGCCAAAGGTCTTGATTATCTAGTGAGCATACTTCCCAACACGGCAGGTACGCGCAAAGTTGTAAATTCAGATTTACTCAGCACCCTTCCCTCTCATGCTGTCTTCATCAACGTTGGGCGCGGACAGACAGTGGACGAATCAGCCTTAATCGAAGCCCTAAATCAGAACAAAATCGCGGGCGCGGTGTTAGATGTATTTGAACAGGAGCCGCTTCCAAAAGATCATCCATTTTGGACGACACCAAACCTGCTCATGACCTTCCACACCTCCGCGCCAAGCCTGCCTGTAGATATTGCCAAATTGTTTATCGAGAACTACAAGCTGTTCATCGAAGGCAAGCCCTTGAAATATCAAGTGGATTTTGAAAGAGGATATTAACTCCGTCATTGCGAGGAGCGAACGTTAGTGAGCGACAAAGCAAACTACTCATCAGGTTGGAGATTGCTCCGTCGGGAAAAGCACCCTCCTCGCAATGACAAAAAAAGGAAAATCATGACAACACAATACAAGATCTATCCCTATCGCTGGGTGGTGCTGGCTGTTTTTATGCTCGTCAATATCACCATTCAAATCCTGTGGATTTCTTATGCGCCAATCACAGGTCCCGCAGCCGCGTTTTATGGAGTGGACGATCTGCAAATTGGATTATTGTCCATGTCGTTCATGATCGCTTTCATTCCGCTATCCATCCCTGTTTCATGGGTCATCGATACGTATGGCTTTCGATTGGCGGTCAGTATTGGCGCAATCATGATGGGCATTTTCGGCATCATGCGCGGAATGGCCGGCGCAAATTACACACTGGTTTTGTGGAGCACTTTTGGAATCGCCGCCGCCCAGCCTTTTCTACTCAACACATGGACGAAAGTCCCTGCCAATTGGTTTGCGCTTGAAGAACGCGCCACCGCGGTTGGGCTGGTAACGCTGGCAAGCCTTGTCGGCACTGCATTGGGAATGATCCTGACGCCTATCTTCATGGAAAGCATGTCCATTCCAACCATCCAACTTTATTACGGCGTCATCGCTGCGGTCTCTGCCGTTTTGTTTATAATCCTATCGCGTGAGACTCCACCAACTCCGCCCTGCCCGCCAGGAAAGGAAGCTCGCGCCTTAATGCTGGACGGGTTGAAACATGCATTAACTATTAAGGCATTTTGGTTCGATCTTGCAATAGCTTTTATCGGGCTTGGAATATTCAACGGCATTACCACATGGGTCGAGAGCATCATCCGCCCGCGTGGATTCACACCCACAGACGCAGGCACGCTTGGCGCATTGATGATCCTCGGCGGCGTGATCGGCGCGGTAGTTATTCCTGCGCTCTCCGACAAACAGCGCAAGCGACAGATGTATCTTTATGTCGCATTCATCGGCGCCGTTCCCGGCCTGATCGGTCTGACCTTCGCCACATCTGCGATCCTGCTATTTTCGTCTGCTTTCGTTTTGGGGTTCTTCCTGACAAGCGCAATGCCGATTGCCATGCAGTACGCGGCCGAAGTGACACACCCCACGCCCGAAGGTACATCCAATGGATTGATCCAACTCTTTGGTCAGGCCTCGGTGGTTTTCGTGTTCATTATGGAAGCTTTGAAAAACTCGGATGGAACATTTACACCGGCGTTATTATTTGCAGCTGGACTGCTGATTATCAGCATATTCCTGGTTTCATGGATGAAAGATCCGCAGGAACTCATCCAAAAATAAAATCGTCATTGCTTCGGGCGGAAGAGCGCCGCCAGAAGCAATGCATTAGGAAATCTTATGACTGTCACACTCGATAATATTCGCCGGGCCGCAGAGCGGATTCGTCCCTACGCACACCGCACGCCTGTATTGACCAACGAAAGTTTGAATCAGCAGGTGGGCGCAAAAGTATTTCTCAAATGCGAGAACATGCAAAAAGTTGGCGCATTCAAATTTCGCGGCGCGTGCAATGCCGTTTATTCGTTGACAGATGAAGAAGCCGCGCGCGGAGTCTGCACGCATTCGTCGGGCAATCATGCGGCGGCATTGGCACTGGCGGCGAAATTGCGCGGAATCCCCGCATACATTGTCATGCCGAACAACGCACCATCCGTGAAGAAGAATGCAGTGGCAGGCTACGGCGGCCTGATCACGTTTTGTGAGCCAACACTCGAAGCGAGAGAAAGTACATTAGACAGGATCAGGCTCGATACGGGTGCGACCGTTGTTCATCCATATAATGATGAGCGCGTGATAACAGGTCAAGGCACAGCGGCGTTGGAATTGTTGGAGGACGTCCCCAATCTGGATGTAATTATCGCCCCCGTCGGCGGCGGCGGTTTATTGAGCGGCACAGCCATTGCGGCAACAGAGATTCAAAAAGGGATCCGCGTGATTGCGGGCGAACCTGAATTAGCGGATGATGCTTATCGCTCGATGATGATCGGCGAAATTATTCCATCCATGAATCCCAAAACCATTGCAGACGGCTTGCTGACCTCACTTGGCACACTGACCTTTCCGATCATTCAACAACGCGTCGAGCAGATCGTCACAGTCAGCGAAAAGGGAATTATTGAATCAATGAAGTATATTTGGGAGCGTGCAAAAATTATTATCGAACCATCGTCCGCTGTAGCTATTGGTGTTTTGTGGGAAAAGAAAATTGATTTGAGCGGACTCAAGGTAGGAATCATCATCAGCGGTGGCAATGTGGATTTGGGCAAATTGCCGTGGCAATAGTAAAATCGAAACGCTGAGTTTACCCGCAAAGTTATACAAATTCCAAAGGAGGCAAAAAAACCATGAGCGAAGAAATGCCCATTGAAGAACGACTCCCCTACCCAACCCGCCCAATGTATTTCCGCGATGGGACAAGTGTGGAGGAATTCATCATCCCTGAAGAGGATAAGGAAATCGTGCTTGAACAGCTGTATCCATTTTCACCCATTCCAAAGTTAACCGATGAACTGGAGGATATGCACGCGAATAAAAAGTTCATTGTCAAGGATTTCCGCGTAACCTGGGAACATGGCATGAACTACCTTGTGAGCCCATACTACCCTGAAAGCGGCGGCACGGTTATTGACTGGATTGACGAGAACGATTGGGTGGACGACGAGTTTGATGAAGACGATTTTGATTTCACAGAATCAGACGATGATGAAATTCCGTTTTAGTTTTTAAATTATCAGAAAGAAGGCCGCCAGCATGAGCAAACGCAAACGACATTCAGCAGGGCAAACAAATTCACACCAAATTGAATGGCTCAAGCACCGCACAGGATATCCTTCGCCGGAAGAAAGGGAAGCCATCATCCGCCTGCGCCAGGAAGTTTCTGCGGAATTAATCAAAATGATGGTTATGAAGGTGGACCCGGAGCGTCCGCGCGCGCAAGCGTTATATAAAAAATATGGCCAGGAAGAGGTCGAACGCGCGATAAAAATGATCGACTCTGTAATGAATTTGCCGCCTCTCATTGCAAACGAAGCCCGAAGTTACCGTGAGTACCGTCAACGTTATGCCCGATTCGGCGCAGGCCTGAAGTTTTATTCTTCAAAGGAAATGAAGGATTTACTTCATGTTTATGCCGAGCAATATATTAATGGCGAAAATGCAGAAGTGACGGATTTCCTGCTCACGGGTTGGCGTGAATGGGATGATATTACCCCTCCAGCCATACCTCTGCGCCCTGCGGAGTTCGCCAATACCCAAATTGCATCATACCCTGCGCCAATTAATGAATTGCTCGAATGGGGAGATGATTTAAAAAGATCTCACGACTTTGAGGACGAGTCTAAATATCTGCAATGGAAAAAACTCATACCAGCGCTGACTCGTATGGCGCTTGACCCCAACCTGCTCAATGGCTGGCCCTCTGAAAGATCAAGCTGGGCATCCTGGCACGCCATCCATGCGCTTGGAAATTTAAAGGCGTGGGATTCCGCACCTGCACTGGCACAACTTGCAAATCTTGAAAATGACTGGCTTTCCGATCACCTGCCTCACATTTGGGCTGATATGGGACTGGAAGTTGAGCCGTCACTATGGATGATCCTTGAAGATTCATCCGCCTCTGCAAAACAACGCGGCCTCGCCGCCGAAGCCCTGTACAACCTGACGGAAGATAACGAGGCCATGGAGAACAAAATCATCACTGGTTTCGAAAAGATATTGAACAACAGGAAAGTTTTTGACACCACAGTGAACGCTATCTCATTACGTTCCTGCGCAAGATGGATGCAGTTGAAGACGCCCTGGAAACCATAGACTCCGCCTTTGAAGAAAACCGTGTGGATTTGGAAATCATCACCCCGAATGATCTTGAGGAAGATACGCTATATGATGACGACTTTTTTGACGATGATTTCGATGAGGATGTGTCCGACGAAATTACTAAATAAACTCATCTTAAATCAATTTCAGTAAATCACGAATTTGCTCTGGAGCGCGGACTTCAGTCCGCTTTGCCTCTGTAAGAATGCAGACTAAAGTCTGCATTCCACTTAATTTGTGATTTACTGAATTTAAGAAAGCGGCCCATTAGATGATGGGCCGCTTTTGCATTCACACCGGTAAGCAGCTAAAAGGGTATTACTTCAACGCTTCCTTTGCGGCTGCGATAACCTCATCATAGTTCGGTTCTTCGCTGAGTACAGGCAGATAATTCACGTACGTTAATTTTCCGTCACGCCCAATGATGAATACTGAGCGGCGCAGGTATCGGCGTTCCTTGATAAGCACGCCATATTTCAGGCCGAAATCGGTCTCAACCACATCCGAAACGACTTTCACCTTGTCCACGCCTGCCGCGCCGCACCAGCGTTTTTGCGCCATCGGGAAATCGGTGCTGATGGTGTAGATGACGATGTCGTCACTCAAATTAGCCGCCTCAACATTGAAGCGGCGCGTCTCGCGGTCACATACTTCTGTATCGAGCGAAGGCACTGCCGATAAAATGATCACCCTGCCCTTTGATTCTTCAATGGGGTTGACGGGTTTCCAGCCTGGAATCACGCAGGTAAATTCTGGCGCGGCCTGACCGACCTTTACATCATCGCCAAGTAAAGTTGCAAACTTGTCCCCAAGTTTAATTACATCGGTACGAACAGTTGTCATACTTTCTCCTTGTTATTAAGAACATCGTTGATCGCAAACTCTTACGTGATTATATACGGCTCTCACAGCGTGGACAAGAAAAATAGAATCGCTGACCAATTCACAGGTAGGAGGTGAAGCGCGCATCCTCATTTAACTGGAAACTGCCTGCCCGTCAGAATCATTCTCTGCGCCGGTAATTAATCCGCATCGATTTCCACAAAGCGTAATTCTGGATTCTTCTCGGTGTAATGTTTCAGAAAAAACGTGGAACTAAAAAGCGCGACCCAGCCATCACGTGAATCACGCGCAATGATGACCTCGCCGCGGTTTGGAAGCTTTTCGATTGCGGCCTCAGGGCCTTTGATCCAGCGCATTAAAACATGCGGCAATCTTTCGAGTTCGGTGGGAACGTTATATTCCGCCCTCAACCTGGCCTGGACAACATCGAATTGCAATTGACCAACAACAGCAAGGATCGGCTCGCGCTTGAAAGCATTTAAGTTATAAAGCACTTGAACCGCGCCTTCACTTTCGAGTTGTCCAAGACCCTTGGAAAATTGTTTTTGCTTTCCAAGATCAGTGTTTCGCAGCAGGGCAAAATGCTCAGGCTGAAAGCGCGGAATGGATGCAAAGCGAAACGGTGCGCCGGAGCAAAGCGTATCACCGATGGCGAAATCACCATTGTTCGGAAGACCAAGCACATCGCCGGGAAAGGCTTCGTCAATGATCTCACGTTCACTGGCAAATAATTTATATGGACGAAGCAGCCGCAGAGTCTTGCCCGATTGTGCGTGGACAAGATCCATGCCGCGCTCAAAGCGCCCGGAACATATTCGCAAAAAGGCGACGCTGTCACGATGCTTGGGATTCATGTTGGCTTGAATTTTGAAAACAAAACCAGAGAAATCCTGCGCATCCGGAGAGATCGTCCCAGCGTCACTTTGATAAGGCTGAGGAGGCGGGGCGATATTCACGAAGGCATCCAGGAACAATCGCACGCCGAAATTGGTGACCGCGCTGCCAAAGAACACCGGCGTTTGAATTTCGTTCAATACGCTTTCATGATCGAAGATAACGCCCACCTCATCCAGCAGATGAATGCTTTCCACGAGATGATCAAGACGGGCTTTGGATAAAACTTTATTTTGCGCAAGATGCTCAAGCGGTACGACCACTTCAGGAGCCATGCGTTCATTGCGTTCGGTGCGCTCGAACAAGTGAACATCTTTCCTGACGCGGTCATAGACTCCACGAAAATCGGGGCCATCGCCAATTGGCCAGTTCATGGGAATTGGTTCCATGCCCAAAACCTTTTTGATCTCATCCAACAGATCAAGCGGGTCGCGGGCGGGACGGTCCATTTTGTTGATGAAGGTAAAGATGGGGATTCCGCGTTTGCGGCAAACCTCAAACAACTTAAGCGTTTGCGGTTCGATACCTTTAGCCGCGTCGATCACCATCACAGCGCTATCCACAGCAGACAGGGTGCGATAGGTATCCTCGGAAAAATCCTGATGTCCGGGAGTGTCTAAAAGATTGACAATGTGTTCTCTATAAGGAAATTGCAGAATGGTGGAGGTAATGGAAATGCCGCGCTCACGCTCCATCTCCATCCAGTCAGAGGTGGTGGCACGTTGATTCTTGCGCGCGCGGACATTACCAGCCAATTCAATGGCATTGCCATACAAAAGCAGTTTTTCAGTCAGCGTGGTCTTGCCTGCATCCGGGTGTGAAATAATGGCAAAAGTGCGGCGAGCCGCAATCGATTCGTTCAGGGAAACGCTCTGAACGGTGTTGATTATCAAACTTTCATCTTGCATACGTTTTTCTCCAAGCTTTTACATAAGGCTCGGAATTTTAGCATAGATTTGAGGGGATTGTAAATTTCCGCCTTACAAATAATACGCCAGTTGCCATAACCGGAAACTGGCGTATTTCCCTGGAATATCAATTATCAGCTTATGCAAATATCCACCCTGTTTCGCAAACGAACCTACTCCTGCTAAAACGGAAGAACTACGCCAATCAGTTTCAACCCGGCATAGATCATAAGCAGGCCAACGACAGCCGGCCAGGGGGCACGCTTGGCAAGCTCAAGCAGCACATCCCAAAACGAAACAGAATGCAGCGCCTGCATGTTATTGAGCGGCTTTAGAACGCCCAACCAAACCAGCACTGAGACAACCTCCATCCCCGCTCCAACGACAAGAAAAAGATAACCGGTAACGATCTGAACAGTTTGCATTTGACACCTCACTCCTAAACATCTAAAGGGAAATAAGAATTTCGCTTATTGTAATCCAGAGAGGATTTTACTGGGGATTGGCACTTGCAAAGACTAATTCGGAGTTGTATACTCTTATTAGTTCGTCGCTTGTTGTATAAATTTCCAAACCTGCTGGAAGGCATTACGAGAAAAAGCCACAAATCATGGTTGGTTATTTATGCAGCACATTATGTCGCCAAATTATATTAGGAGGTAGTATGTCCCATCGTCATTCCATATTCTGTATCCTTCCACCGCACATGCTGGATCAGGTGGCGCAAAACGGATCAAACGCTCAACGCGAAATGGCCGCGCGAACCCTGTCCACATCCAGCCAGATCCGCGACAGGCGGGTTAATGTGGCATCCGCAGTGATAAGAGGGGCTTTCACCGCCGCGGGGACATCCCAACGAACAGTCTACGATGCAAAATTCGGCACGAAACTTCCCGGCACAGTCGCACGAAAAGAAGGCGACACCCCCATTGCAGATGTGGCGGTAAACGAAGCCTACGATGGCAGCGGCGCAACCCGTGATTTATATTCAGTTGCATTCGGCAGAAACTCCATAGACAATAATGGAATGAATCTCAATTCAACCGTCCACTATGATAAGGGCTACGACAACGCCTTCTGGGATGGCCAACAAATGGTTTACGGAGATGGGGACGAGGACCTGCCTCCAGCCGAACGCCTATTCAACCGCTTTACAATTTCACTTGATGTGATCGGTCACGAGTTGACACATGGCGTCACACAATTTGAAGCAAACCTTGTATATAGAAATCAGCAGGGCGCGCTCAATGAAGCCATATCAGATATCTTTGGCTCGCTCGTCAAGCAATATCAACGCGGTCAAACCGCCGCCGACGCAGATTGGATCATCGGCGAAGGGCTATTCACAACCAACGTGAATGGTGTCGGCATCCGCTCGATGAAAGCGCCCGGCACCGCATATAATGATCCCGTACTTGGCAAAGACCCGCAGCCCGCGCACATGAAAGATTACGTCACCACCAGCCAGGATAATGGCGGCGTTCACATCAATTCCGGTATTGTCAATCATGCATTTTATTTATCAGCCATCGAAATCGGCGGATATGCCTGGGAAAAAGCCGGGCAGATCTGGTACAAAACCCTTACCGATAAATTAACCAGCAACTCCAACTTCCAAAATGCAGCCGACCTTACCTTTCAAACTGCTGGTGAAATTTTTGGCGTTGACAGCCTGGAGCAATTGGCAATCAAGAACGGCTGGACCGGGGTTGGCATAACAGTCAATGGCACAACTCCGGTGCCGCCCCCCAGCGGCGATGGGTGCTTAAAAGGATTGCTGCACTCACTCGGCCTGGCAAGATAAAATGATGCGAATCGTTTTTGAACGCACTGGCGGATTCATGGGACGCAAGGTCAGCCTCTCCATTGATCTGGCCGATCTCCCCCCCGATCAAGCTGGGACCTTGAAACAGCTCGTTGACGAATCAAATTTCTTCAAGCTGACAGAGCTTCCACCAAAGACCCCTTTGCCGGATGGATTCATGTATTCCATCACAGTGGAGACTGAAACGACCCAGCGCACCATTCACGCCAGCGACACGAACTTCCCACAAACGCTGCGCCCTTTGCTTGAAAATCTTCTGGCAAGAGCGCGTGTGCGATAAACAAAAGAGAGACACCAAGAAGCGTGTCTCTCTTTTGTTTATCCTTCAAAAACCAAGCTACAACCTGCCTGTCTTGCCGGCTTTTTTTAAGTCCCTGTAATGCCACCATACCTGCCAAACGCGCAGAGCCGCCTCCATTTGAATCTTAAAGGACATTTTCGATTTACCAAGGCGTCGGTTCGCAAAATAAATGGGGGATTCGCCGATCTTGAATTCAAGGCAATGGGCAAGGTAGGCCATTTCCACCAGAAAGATATAACCATTTGATTGAATACGCTCCAACGGCATACTCTGTAAAGTTTCACGCCGCCACATGCGAAAACCTGTAGTCACATCATGCAGGGGCAGTCCTAAAATATTGCGCGCATAAAAATTACCAAACGCGGAGAGTCGCTTTCGCCAGATCGACCAACATTCATCCACCGACCCACCCTGCACATATCGGGAACCGAGCACAACGTCATTAGACTCAAGCAGTCTGGACATGTCCACTAGCGCGGAAGGATCATGAGAAAAATCTGCATCCATCTGAACCACAACCTGGGCACCGCCATCCAATATTTTCTGAAACCCGTTCAGGTAAGCCGAACGCAGCCCCATTTTACCGGGACGATGGAGCACTTCCACTCGCCCTGGATACTCAATAGCCAACTGGTCTGCAATCTGGCCTGTGCCATCAGGGCTGCTATCATCAACGATCAATACACTCAAATCCAGTGGGAGCGAAAATAAAGCGGAGACCAGCTTGGGCAGGTTCTCCGCTTCGTTATAAGTTGGGGTGACCACTGCAATACGCAAACAGACTCCTATTTCTTAAGGCGTAACAACTCCGCCTTAATCTGATCTACAGTTGTAAATTTGTCTTTAATCCCTGTAATCTCCACCAGCTTGGAACTCAGCCGGTTAGATTGTTTTGCCATTTGTTCCCGGTCTTTGATCGGATAGAAATATTCCACAGATTGCTCGAGCCGGGCGCGCAGCTTCTCACCCAGAGCCTGCAGATTGGAAGGCGGGAAAATAAGGATAAAATCCGAACCACTCAAGTGGCCTAGAAAATCTTCAGGACGGCTGACTTCGCGCATGGTGTTTACGATCATGAAGCTGATCGCACGCAAAACATCGTCCGATGCCACAAACCCATAGGCTTCACGGAAAGCATCCATGTTCTCAATTGAAACAAACAGTATGGACACATCATCTTTTCCGATAATTTCGGAAAGTTTCTCGTTCACCAATGCGCCTTCTGGCAAACCGGTAACAGGGTTTGTCAACGAACCCTGGCTTACGCGCTTAAGTGCGTTACGCACACGCAAACGCAATTCCTGCACATCAAAAGGCTTTGTAATATAGTCGTCAGCGCCAAGCTCAAGGCCTTGTAGTCGGTCCGCACGTTCGCGCTTTTCAGTTAGGAAAATTATGGGGATATCAGCGGTACGGCGGTCCGCACGTAAACGTTGGGCGACTTCATAGCCATCTATATCAGGAAGCCGTATATCGAGAATCACCAGATCAGGATGCACGGTCTGACAGGAACGCACGCCATCTTCGCCCCAATTAACCGTGAATACCTCATAACCCTGAACGCGAAAATAGGCGTTCAGCATCTCAGCCACGTCAAGGTCGTCTTCAATGATAAGTATTTTGGTCTTGATCTCTGACATGCCAGGCCTTTGCCAGGTTTATGAAATCGGTTCTTTTTGCACAATGAACTCGCAAACAGTATCACCGACAGCGACACATCTGGATTCATTCACGCGAAATTCATTTCCGCCAGAGACCCATTTGAGCGATTCCTGTAAAAGCCCCGTTGAAATAAAGCAGACCGGCTTATCCACGCCAGTGCGCCCCCAACAACATGGGCACTTGTGGATCGTCCATACCCATTCGGTATCCTTCTCTTCGACTGTTGTATGCTGATCACTCAACTGGGAGAATATTTTCGCAAAGGCTGGAAGACCAATTCTCAGTTTGGATTGAAGCGGAAGGACAACAAACGCCAAATCCGCTGCGCCGGCTAAAGCGCCAAAGTTTCTGAGGGCGTCCGAGAAAGTCGCGCGCCCTGCCCGAAGAGCAAGGCCGCGTCCTCCACGAGGACCATACATTTCTTCAAGAGAGGAACCGATGGCGGAAAGTTCGGCAAAATCAAACCCTTTATCAAGGTTATCCGGGGGATAATTTTCGATATAATGATTTAAACCAGCAAGATTTAAAATAGCATTCAAGCCGTTCTTGCCCATCACTTCTTCCAATGACTTGATGGTGATCAATCCAAATTTGTTTGGGTAATAATAGCCACTTTTTTGAATGGGGTTCATTGCGACTCCACTAGATCAACTTCGCGAGGTCTTCGGCAGCGCGACGCATATCAAGAAAAATCAGGCCAAGCTTGGCCTGCTCACGTGCCAGCGCGGTTAGCACAGCTTCATCACCGACCGACATCAAAACAACATACCCTTTCAAACCCTTAATGTAGACCTGCTCAAGGGTGCCGCGCCCCAATTCGCTCGCAATGCGTTCACCCAGAGAAAGCATTGCTGCAGACATGGCAGAAACACGATCTTCCTCCACTCCCTGGGGGAGAGCAGAGGCAATACCAAGGCCATCAACACTAACAACCGCCGAGGCTTCAATATCTGGGGACGATGCTTGCAATTCGCGCAAGCGATCCACCATTTGTTGCGCACGATTTTTTGTCAAACAAGCCCTCCTGGGGGGAAGTAAATATTCAAATAGTTCTGAGATAATGATTTCATAAACGCTGGACTATTTTAGAACATGGCTTTCATTGTGTCAAGTTCAGCATCTTGAAGTTTGCAAAACGGTAAACCCGCTGAACCTGTATTTCAGCGAATATTGCCAACTGCCAGCTTTATTATGCGCTTTCAACAACTTCATTGGTTACAGCATCCCATGAATAGAAATGCATCTCACACCAAGTACTTCCATATCTGGCGGTTTTCCTATTTAACTCAAAGCCGTGAAATCGTAAAGATTCAAATGCTTTTACTTCGTGCCTTTGCGACTTTGCGTTAAAAATTCCATTCAGCACACCTGCCCTGGCGAGCGGTGCCGGGGAAAGGTTAATTTGTTCCCGTGTTCAGCATACTCTTTATGCACTGTTTTACAATCACTTTGTTTTTTTTCTTAATCAACATATTTTTCCATAACCAGTATGGTTGATTTTATTTTGCTACAACTTTCGTTGTATGATTTCTTGACAATCCATATAAGTGCGTGTAAAATCACGCACGCTTAACAATAAAATACATCTGGCCGAGATAGCTCAGTTGGTAGAGCACGCGACTGAAAATCGCGGTGTCCCCAGTCCGATCCTGGGTCTCGGCACTCCCGGTCAAGCAATTAGGCCGTAATCTGCGGGCGTAGTACAGTGGTAGTACGTCTCCTTGCCAAGGAGAAGGTCGTGGGTTCGAATCCCATCGCCCGCTCAAAAAAAGATTGCGGATTGGAATAACATTCAATCAACAATCTTTTTTGTTATGTTTGGATATGGCGTCGTGGCCAAGTGGTAAGGCAAGGGTCTGCAAAATCCTCATCAGGGGTTCAAATCCCCTCGACGCCTCTTACAAAAGCGAGTCGAATTGACTCGCTTTTATTTTTTGCCATACGGGTTTTTGGGGATTGAAAATTACCATAGTAGCACTTATGATTAAAGAAAATGCACAAGGAATATTTATGAAAAAACGCCTTTACCCATTACTATATCTGATTTTGCTTGGCCTGGTTATTTCGAGTTGCGCAACCAGCGCACAATCTGCCGCACCCACCCAAGCATCGGACTGTCAGCCCCCCACTGAATGGGAAATTGATTTTTCGCGTTCAGGCGGCTTTGCTGGTCAGGCACAGTCGATAACCATTTCCAGCAATGGGAATATGGTTGCGCAGAATTTACGAAGTGGAGAAAAGCTGGAATCAAAGCTTTCACAGGATGAATTGGAGAAGCTGGCCGGGATGTTGGCCCAGGCTTGTCCGTTCGAAGGCAGCCGAACAAATATGGGGTGCGCAGACTGCTTCATCTACAAACTGACAGTTACCATGAACGGCAGACAATATTCGCTCGAAGCCAGTGACATGAACGTTCCTGATGCTTCTGTTCAATTGTTTGGATACCTGGGAAGTTATCTAACAAAATAATATATGATTATCGGTTCGCACTTTACAAAGGCGTGAATATAAGCCCTGCCCGGAGTGCTCCATAATCGTTGATTAGAAAAAATGAAAATTCTTTATATCGAAGATGACCCCTCGCACGTTGAATTAATGTGCCGCTCGCTGAAAACATACGAGCCAGAATTTGACCTGCAAGCTGCCTCGACCATACAGGAAGCTTTTTCCCATTTGGAATCGACAGAATATGATGTAATCCTAAGCGACCATCGCCTGCCAGATGGTTCCGGGCTGGATGTAATTAAATTGGCGCGTGAAAGGGGAATTACAGCATCCATCATCCTGATTACAAATCAAGAGGATATAAAAACCGCTGTTGCCGCTCTAAAGGCAGGCGCAACAGATTATGTGGTGAAACAAAGCGATTACCTTCACAAGCTACCGGTCATCCTTCGAAACGCCTTTTCACAAGCACAAATTGACAAGCAAAAACTGGCCTTGCGCGAAAGTGAAAACAGGTATCGCAATATTTTCGAAAACGCTGTTGAAGGAATATTCCAATCCACTGCTGACGGAAAATTCCTAAGCGTAAACCCGGCCATGTCCAGGATTTTCGGCTACGATTCACCGGAAGATATGGTTTCTTCTGTTAAAAATATCAGCCGCCAAATCTACGCAAACGAAGAACATCGAAAAAGTTTTATAGACGAATTGACCTCCCTGGGATCGGTAGTGAAATTCGAAGCTCAAAATCTCTGCAAGGATGGTTCCATTATATGGACATCCACAAATGCGCGCACCGTAAAAAACGAGAATGGTGAAGTTTTGTATTTTGAGGGATTTCTATCCGATATCACTGAACAAAAAAAGGCCGAAATGGCCATAGAGGCAAGTGAAAATAAGTATAAAAACCTCGTAGAACGTTTTCCAGGTGTTGTTTTTCTCGATGATGTTCACGATGACACCATCAACCGCTATATGAGTCCGCGTTTGAAGGATGTAATTGGTTACACACCCGAAGAGTGGGTTGCGGGGGGAAAATTATGGGAGAACAGCCTGCATCCTGATGACCGTGAACAAATCCTTGCCGAAGACAAACGCACCAACGAAACTGGCGACCCATTTCAGGTTGAATATCGCATTCGGAGAAAAGATGGTCGCTATGTGTGGATCAGGGAAGATGCGTACATGATCCGTAACCAGGCTGGCGAGCCGATCTATTGGCATGGAATAATGTTCGACATCTCCGCACAAAAGGAGGCACAGGAAGCAGTAATAGCGAACGAGGGCAGTTATCGGGAGTTATTCAATACTGTCACACAAGCAATCTATATTCAAGATCGCGAAGGCCGCTTTTTGGATGTTAACGATGGGGCGGTCAAGATGTATGGATTTCCGAAGGAATACTTCATTGGAAAGACCCCGTTAGTCCTCAGCGCGCCCGATAAAAACAACATGGAGCACCTTGCCAAAATGACGGCGCGAGCGTTCGCCGGCGAACCACAGGAATTTGAATTTTGGGGGCAAAGGAGCAACGGCCAGATATTTCCCAAAATTGTCAATCTAAACAAAGGGACATATTTTGGGCAGGAGGTAATTATCGCTGTTGCTCAGGATATTACGGAGCGCAAACAAGCCGAAGAAACTTTTGAACGCCAACTGATGGAATTAACGATCCTGCACGCTGCCACACTGGCGGGCACGCAGAGCAACACAGAAGATGAAATTATCGAACAAACAGTTCGGATCACATCCGGCATATTCTCCGAGGTCTGCGGTGTCTTGTTACTTAATGAACAGGGGACCATTCTGACGCCGCATTTTTCTTATGTTGGAGCTGACATAAAAAATTGGCAGGATGGGTATCCTATCACAGAAGGAGTTACCGGCAGGGCGGTCACATCTGGCAGCTCAGTACGGCTTGGGAATATAACAACAGACCCAAAATATATTGAAATTGCATCTGGGATAAGGTCAGAGCTTTGCGTGCCCTTTTGGGTGCATGATCATGTCATCGGAGTATTCAACGTTGAAAGTAGAAAAGAAAATGCTTTCGATGAAAGAGACGAGCGTTTATTACAAACGATTGCAGCCGGGCTGGGAACTGCCATCGAGAAGCTGCGGCTATTTAAGGCCGAACAGGCCCAAAGTCGGCGTGAGGCGGCCATATTGGATCTAATGCGCACAGCTGCCTCATCCCTGGATTTGAATCAAGTGCTGCAATCCATACTTGGTCAGTTAATCAAGGTTATCCCGGCCGATACAGGCATGATTCAACTTTTGACGAGAGGAAGCCTAAATGTTTTAGCTGCGATCGGGGTCGAAGCAGCAGTTTTTGCAAAACATGCTCCACTTATGCTTTCTGATTTTCCCATTAACAATTATGTTGTCACTCAGAAGCAAACCGTGCTGGTTGACAATACGCTTCTTGATGACCGCTTTCTACCTTTCGAAGGAAATGCAAAGATACAATCATTCCTTGTCATTCCTTTAATTGCAAAGGGTGAAGTCATAGGAATGATTACGCTAGCCAGTTATCGACCATCTCGTTATACGGCGCAGGATGCGGAACTTGGCCTGGCCATTGCCAATCACGTTTCGATAGCGATTGAAAATGCGCGCCTGTTTGATACAGAACAGCGTCGCCGCAAGCAGGCGGAAATCCTGCATAAAGCAACTGAAGCATTAACCACATCCATTGAACTCGAAAAACTATTTGAACTAATTTTCGATTCGCTGGCGGAACTAGTGCCTTACGACAGCGCGTCCATCGAATTCATCAGCGCGGGAAATTATAAGATCGTCGCCGGGCGCGGGATCGCCAAAGAACTGCTAAACAAAAACTTCTCCACCAGGATGAAAAAAATGTGGACCGGCGAAAAAACGCGCGAACCCATCATCATATCAGACGCCCAAAATGATGATCGATTCGAAAAACTTGCGGGCTCTGAATATATCCGCAGCTGGATGGGAATTCCGTTGTTTTCACAGGGCAAGTTGCTTGGATACTTAAACCTGGACAGCCGCGTGCCAGGATTTTTCAACAATGATCATGCTGCCATTGCGCAAACATTTGCCAATCAAGCCGCAATTACCATAGAAAATGCGCGGCTGTTCCATGAGGAAAATCGCCGCGCTCAAATTATCGAAGCGCTTGCAAATATCGCCAATGAAATCGCAACCACGCGGGAGGTAATACCAGCCCTTGACCGGATTGCCGAACGTACACTTTCGCTGCTAAACGCCGGAACAGTTGCCTTCTATTTGCTCCAGGAAGATGGCGAAACCATAAGAGTCGTTTCTGTACAAGGTGCCTATCAAAAAGAAATGACGTCGCACACAATCAGGATTGGAGAAGGTATTACCGGCAGCATAATAGCCAGTGGCAGGCCGGAAATCGTTGACGATATTTCAAAGGATCCCCGCAAGAAAACAGTGCCGGGCACGCCAAAGGAAGACGCCAGACTCGATACCATGATGTCCGCTCCATTGATCCTGCACGGCAAATCCATTGGGGCCATTAACGCCTGGAGATTAAAATCAAACGGCTTGTTCGATAGGTCTGAGTTGAACTTTCTTGTCAGCATCGCTCATCAGGCTTCCATTTCCATAGAGTCGGTGCGGCTATTCCAGGAAACCACAAGGCGTGCTCAAGAGGCCACGGCCATCGCAGAAGTTGGACGAGACATTTCCGCCACACTCCAGCTTGATCTTGTCCTTGAACGCATTGCTGCTTATGCAAAGGATTTGCTGAGGGCTCAAACAAGCGCGGTTTATCTTTCTGAAAGCAGCCAACCCCTTCTGCGTGCCATATCTGCCATCGGCGAGGATGCGGACCAGGTCAAGAATGATCCGCTCGAGGTGGGGGTTGGCATCCTTGGCAATATCGCGTTACAAAAGTTCGGAGAGATCGTAAACGACACAATTGGTGATCCCCGCGCAATCACCATCAAGGACACTGTTGATGATCCATACGGCCATATCATGGGAGTGCCTGTTCTTTCGAAAGATTTGTTGACCGGCTTGCTGGTTGTTTGGCGAAGCGGGATCGGTGAAGAGTTTCAAACCACCGACCTGGATTTTCTAAGCAGTCTGGCGCAGCAAGCGGCTGTAGCAATCGAGAATGCCCGTCTGTTCGAGCTGGAACAACATCGCCGCCAGGAAGCGGAAACCGTGATGCACGCAACAACAACGCTCGCCAATCTGCTTGACCTGCCTTCCCTCCAGAACGCCATCCTGGAATGGCTATATAGGATCACACCATATGACAGCGCCTCCATATTGGAAATTGTAGACGATAAAATTCACATCACAGCAACAAAAGGATTGCCATTTCCCGAAAAAGCACAGGGGCAATTCTTCCCATCCGATAACACCCTGTGCCAGATTATCAATGGAACAGGCAAATCTTTAATCATCGAGGATTGCCAGAACGATCCTCGTTTTGAGAGGTGGGGAGATTCAGATTACGTTCGTGGCTGGATGGGAATTCCACTGATTGCCCGCGGCCGCGTGATCGGCTACATTACCTTAGACAGCCGGACGCCAAATGCCTTCAACCAAAATGATGCGATTGCAGCGCAGACCTTTGCCCATCAGGCTGCTACCGCACTGGAAAACGTCGGACTGTTTGAAGCAGAGCGTAAACGTCGTCGGGAGGCGGAAAACCTTCGCGTTGCAGCAACGGCCATCACATCCTCGCTTAATCCTCAGGAAGTGCTGGAGACCATCCTGATAGCGCTCAGGCAGGTTCTGCCATTTGATCTGGGCTCAATCATGCTTCTGGAAGATGAACACGTAAGAATCGTGGCCGCGCAAGGTTTAAATAACAAAGCAATTCTTAACCTCACATTCCCATCAAAGAACGAATTACTGCTGGTTATAAAGCAAACACAAAAAACTTTGATCCTTGAAGACGCGCTGGCCGATACGCGCTACGAAAGATGGGTGGATACAGAATACATCCGAGGCTGGCTGGGCATCCCATTATTAGTACATGGTGAAATTATCGGCTATATTACGCTGGGCAGTTTGAAAGTCGCCGCATTCGACCAAAACGCAGCCGACCTTGCCCAAACATTTGCTCTCCAGGCTGCCGCGGCAATAGACAACACCCAGCTATTCGAAAATTTGCAAAAATCCAATCAGGAACTGATCCAAGCCTACGACACAACTCTTGCTGGATGGGGAAAAGCGTTGGAATTGCGGGATAAAGAAACGCATGGACACACCCAGCGCGTCACAGACCTGACCGTGGAATTGGCACGGCAAATGGGCCTTTCCAAATCTGAATTGACTCACCTGCGCCGCGGCGTGCTCCTGCACGATATCGGCAAAATGGGAGTGTCAAATGAAATTCTCCACAAAAATGGACCGCTTACCGAAGAAGAAATGGCTGAAATGCGAATGCATCCCCAGTACGCATTTGACCTGCTCTACCCAATCACCTACCTGCGCGCATCGCTGGATATCCCCTATTCACATCATGAGTGGTGGGATGGCAGCGGTTACCCACAAGGGTTAAAAGGAGAAGATATACCCCTCCCTGCCCGTATCTTTGCAGTTGTAGATGTGTGGGATGCCTTGTTATCAAACCGCCCCTACCGCAAAGCCTGGACAAAGGAGAGGGTGATTGAACATCTCCGCGATCGAGCAGGCACACATTTTGACCCGAACATTGTTGCGATTTTCCTGAAAATGATGGAAACAAAAGACTATCAAGACAAGCAAAAGACCCAGCCGCGAAAAGAGATTCAACGAGGCACAAGTTAGATTTATTTCAACTCAATACACATGTATAAAAAAGGAAGGCACGAAATGTCGTGCCTTCCTTTTTCTGTCTTCATTTCATGCGCACAAACTTTCTCTTTCCAACCTGCAACACACCCTTATGCGGAAAAACCATATCGCCTCGTTCCAATATCTCTCCATCTAGGCGAACGCCTTTCTGGTCAATTAGCGTTCTAGCCTTGCTCTTGCTTTCAGCCAAACCAGCGGCAAGGATAACATCCACAACGGTCTGGCCGTCTTCCAGCACATATTCAGGTATTTCATCGGGGATTTCCTTTTGCTGGAAGGTCTTGATGAAATTTTCCTGGGCAGCTTTGGCATCCGCTTCCCCATAAAAGATCGCGGTGATCTCGCCCGACATCTTCATTTTGGCATCGCGCGGGTGGAATGCGCCTGAAGCTACATCCTTCTCGATCCTGTCAATCTCCTGCGGACTCCAGCGCGTGGCAAGACGCATGTATAAGCCCATCGCTGAATCAGGCACAGACATTAATTTGCCAAACATATCGCTCGCTCCTGAAAAGATCGGTACGATATTGCCCGTGGATTTGGACATCCTCTGCACGCCGTCTGTACCGGGCAAAATACCAGTAATGATTCCAACCAGCGGTCTTTGACCCAGGGCCTCCTGCAACTTACGCCCAGCCACAATGATATTGAATAACTGATCTGTACCGCCAACCTGTACATCCGTTTCCATCGCAACCGCGTCATAACCCTGCATGATGGCATAAAAGGTCTCATGGATATAGATCGGCTCGCCTTTTTCCAGCCGTTTGGAAAAATTGTCTCGCGCCATAAATTGCTGGACTGTAAAATTTTGTCCAAGGCGGATCAAATCCACCAGCGTTAGCTTTGACAACCACTCACCGTTATAGCGAATCTTTGTCTTCTCGCGATCGAGCACACGGAAGGCTTGTTCAGCGTAGGTCAATGCATTTTCGGCGACCTTCTCCTCGGTCAGGATCGGACGCGCTTTATTCTTATCCGACGGGTCACCCACGAGCGCTGTGTAACTTCCAATGAGAAAAGTCACCTCATGTCCCAAGTCCTGGAACTGACGAAGTTTACGCATTGTGATGGTGTGACCAAGATGCAGGTCTGTGGATGTGGGGTCATATCCGCAGTAGACACGCAGCGGCCTACTCTCTTTTTGAGCGATCAGCAAACGTTCGCGCAGCTCAACGGTCATGGCTTTCTTAAGAGCTTCATCACCGTATTCCGTGCCTTGCATTAATAATTCAACCTGTTCTTCAATGTTCATAACTTCTCCACTTGGAATTGACAAACAAAAACGCGCCCGCGATAGTGAGGGCGCGTTCATAGCACACCATCGCAAAGGCTTTATGGGCGGGTGTAATAATAGGCATTGCCGGAAAAACTTGCGCTGAACACGGGCGTATTATACAACAGGATTTTCACTGCGACAAACTGAACGAAAAAATCCACGGGCCAGTGACAGAATAATACTCGGGATCGTAAATAATCTGCTCAGCCTGCTCCTGTGACATCTCGGCTGGTTTGCTCATGATCTGCATCGCCAACTGACCGCCCACATCCGCGCAATCCACGACAATGCCCGTACCGCGCTCAAGCATGGCCTGCTGAATCTTGGGCATATACACGGAACAATACTCGTCACCGCGCGGAGTTGCCGCAATGGCATTGATCACAATCGTTGCATTGGAAAGGTCGGCGTCTGGCGGAACAACGAACGTCAGTGTGTCGCAGCGCTGGCCGGCCTGCCCATTCGCTGATTCCTGTATGCTCACCAGCATTGTGCCGTATTCCTGCAGGATCGTGTCGCCATAATTCAAACTCGCAGACGAGATGCCCCAATCTGACGTGTCAGGCAATGTAAAGCAAACATCGGCATTTACGTTTTTCCCTTCCACAGAAGCGCGGTCCATGCGGACTTCAATTCCACTTGCTGTTTGATTCGGCGCGGCCAATTGAGCCTGCGCACTGGGATAAGATGGGTCAATATATGCGGTGGCCGTCGCAACGATGGCAGGCATAACAACAGACTGTTGTTGCGAAGATGGCGCACAGGCTGTGAGGAAAACTGCCAGCACTAAAATGAACTTCTTCATGGGATTTTTTCTCCTTTGATTTTACCTAAATAAATCGGATAACGCTTCATGCGCACCCTCAAACTGGAACCGGTACCCGGACTGGATCAGCCGTTTGGGTTGGGCAAACCTACCCTCCACAATGAGCACGCTCATTTCCCCTAATAAAGTTCGCAGTAAAAAGGCCGGTGTCGGAAACCAATATGGACGATGAATAATACCGGCAAGCATGCGATTGAATTCCGCGTTGGATGTAGGCGTGGGAGCAATCAGATTATACGCGCCGCGCGCATTTTCATTTTCGATCAAATGCCGCACAGCGCCAACCCAATCGTTGATGTGAATCCACGGCATGGCATGTTTGCCAGACCCGAGCGGCCCGCCAACAAATAACTTTATGGGAAGCGCCATCAGCGAAAGAAGTCCGCCATCCTTTGCAAGCACTACCGCTGAGCGGATAACAACTCGACGCAGGCCTAATTCTTCCACAGATTTAGTCGCGCCTTCCCATTGGACTGTAAGCTGCGCGAGAAAGTCGTCAGCGGGCGGGGTGGATTCGTCAGCGAGGTCACCGCGCAGGCCGTAGTGATTAATGCCCGAGGCTTGGATGAAAATGCCCGGGCGCTGATTCGCCTCCAGCACCGCTTGGGCAAGCGCCAGTCCGGGCAGGATGCGCGAGTCATGAAAGTCGCGTTTTATGGAAGCAGTCCACGGCCAGGATGCGAGAGTCCTGCCGGCGAGATGAATCACGACATCCATTTCATTGACGAGGCTCCCCCATCCGCTGGTTGTTTTCGCATCCCATTTTATGGCTTGCGCGCCTTGCAGCGCGGAAGAGCCGCGAGTGAGAATAAAAACCTTGTGTCCGTCCAGCAGGAGGGATTTTGTAAGCGCGCTTCCGAGAAACCCGGAGCCGCCTGCGATCAATATTTTCACTTTACACTCCTAAACCCAGACTTCCGAAGTCTTGCAAACTGGCAGTATAATCATGCAGATTATCGAGCTACTATGCAGGAACCGGTACTGGTACTCAACGCTAATTTTGAGCCGATCCACGTCTGCTCAACGCGAAGGGCTGTTGGCCTGATCCTTGCGGGCAAGGCCGGTATGATTGTGAATGGGCGCGGGCATATCCGTACAATAACACAACTGCTTCCGCGACCCTCTGTCATTCGACTGGAAACCCAGGTTCATCGGCCACGTCCCCACGTGAAATTAACGCGCCGCGAAATATTCCGACGTGACAATTATACCTGTCAGTATTGCGGCAGGCGCGAGATCAATCTGACGGTTGACCATGTGATTCCCCGTCACCTGGGCGGGCAGCACACCTGGACAAATCTGGTAACTGCCTGTTCACCCTGCAATCACCACAAGGGAGGCCGCAAAGTAGCGGAGGCGCATATGCATCTCATGCACATCCCAAAGGAGCCGCCAGCCAATGCGGCGTATATCTTCGGTCGGCATCTCACAGATAATGGTGAATGGGAGCCTTATATTTCGGGATGGTAAATATAAAAATCCTCTCCAAGTTGGGGAGGATTTTTTGCGGAGCGCGGGCTTCAGTCCGCAGTTTGATAAAAAGCGGACTGAAGTCCGCATTCCATTTTTTACTTTATTACATTTACCAAAAGAACGGGTGTGATATAAGCTTCGATTACCGCAGCTACCGCCAATAACGGTACGACGATCCCAATAAAAATTTTCGTCCAATCCGCGAGCAGTTCAAGAATCACCTCGCCCATGGATTTACCCGTTTGCGGGGTGACAATGGCAACGCCCATATAAAGCATGGCGGCGCTGCCGATCATCAGGGCTGGAATTTCGAAAACTCCATGCGGAACAACACCTGCCAGAAATATCGGCCAGGGCTGAATACCAAGCAGTTGCAACAAGGCAAACACACCGCCGATCAAACCGATATTTACCATGTACAACAGAACACCCAGAACACTAAATGAAAATAGCCCGGCAAAAAATATCAAGGTCACTGCGCGGGTATTATTCAAAAATAAAAATGGAGCGCTGATGCTTCCCTTTACATCTTCCAAACCCGGCATTTCAAACGCAACATTGGAAATTTTTTCGAGATTTTCCGGCGTAGCCCTGGCAATCACCGGTGATACGTTGACCATTATCCAATCATAACCAAGCCATAGGCTCACTCCCGCGATCAGGATGACTGCAACAATTGCGGGAACGGTGCGCCGCAAAGCGGGACCAAGAGAATTCCAATACCATGAGCCGAGTGAATTCGTCCCGCCAACAAAATTCCGCCAGAATGTGCGCCACATCCAACGCAGGTTGATCACATCTATTTCACGGCCAAGCAAATACTCGCGTTGAAAGTGAGCGATCCCAACACGGATCAACAACAGCGAGATGATCATGACGCCCGCAATCGCCAGCCAGAGCACCTGGTCGTTTCCCCAAAACAACATCACGGCCTCACCCTGCATCAAGATGGCAACAGGGATAACGATGAAGGATGCCAGCAAGTTCGCTGCCTTCACTGTCGTCGATTGCACCGATATCACAATGGCCGCGCTCACCATCAACGTGGCGTGGGCCGTAGTCAGCAGCACCAATTGCAGCATTGTAATGAACGACGGCATGACAAGATGCTGGCGCGAGATCATCACCAGATAAAACGCAATGGAAAGGTAACTGGCAACCAAAGGTGTAACCACACCGACCAGCAGCTTCCCAAAATACAACTGCCAATTATCGAGCGGCGCGCTCAACATCGGCTCTATCGTGCCGCGTTCCTTCTCGCCCACAAAAGATTCCAGCGCAACAACCAGCGAGATCGTGATCGGAAAAAATCCAATGATCATGATGGAGAACGGTACAAGGCGTTCCAGGATCAAATTCGCGCTATATTGATTCAGGAAATCCACAGTCTGCTTGGCAAACTCATTCATCAGGATGGGAAAACAAAAGATAAGGATCACCATCGGCGTCAACACACGCCAGTCACGGAATTGATCCTTCAATTCACGGCCCGCCACCAGCCAAACCAGCCTTAGTTTATTGAACATGTTCGCGTCCTTTGGCTTCCATCATCGCCTTGAGATACACTTGTTCGAGCGTGCGCGGTTCCTCCTGAAAACT
>JACRBH010000169.1 GCA_016234535.1 Chloroflexota bacterium | reverse complement strand
TGCGCATCGTAGTGGCTCTGGTTTTTCTCATTCATGGTAATAATTGCGCCCAACATCTCGGAGCGAGAAAGGGTAAAGGGAGTTTGACAATAAATACAACGCAGGTTCATATGAGTATCCTTTCCTGAGTAACGGGTATATCTTGATTCTACTCTGATTTTAGTCAGACTGCGGGCTGGTTTTTGATTTTCCCAAATCTCGTGCGGCACGCAACTCTTTTTCTTTATGGATTAGCTGTTGAAATTCTGCCAGCCAGCAGGGCATCCAGAGTCTCTTGGGCGAGGCGGAGCTTTCCGGGTGTGAGCAATGTCGGGTCGACATCCGCAAGCCCGAGCGGGGACTGAACGTCAATCCCGCCTTGACCGGCGATCAAATTCGGCCAGGCAGACTGTATTGCTTTGATCGTGTCTGGGCGAATAGTCGCCACCCAGCCGCCGGGGCGCGGCTCCGGCATGGAGGTTCCGATCAGCATGACTCCCTGTGTGCCAATATAGGAAAGGAAATCGGCACTTGCCAGTGAAGGGTGAACAAAAAGTGTATATACTTTTTGTTCATTTATCAAAAGGTTGGCATATCCGCCGTAGCGTGCGGGGTCTTCATCGGCGGGGATTTCAATAAATGCTGGATATTCAACTTGAGAGATATAAAAGGTGCGGCATAGGCCGCAGTAATAGCTCTTGCCATTTTTGAAAGCATAGTAGGCACGTTGAGCGTCCGCGTTATCTTTTGGAATAATGATACCAATATGATATTCATCGGAGACCATCGCGGCGATGTAACCTGCGAGGAAGGCAGTCACATCCACTTGAGAATTTCCGGCAAGCACACTTAGGTTGCCGCCAGCCGTAAGGTTGGGAATATCCACCGCAAGGAATTGCACACCCGGCGCAGTTGACGCAAGTGTGGCAATACCGGGATCAGGCGGCAGGACAATAACCACTTTCAAGGTTGGGTCAGCCAGGTCAACCGGTGTGAGTGTGTTACGCACCTGAAAACGAAACCCGGATTGCTGCGCGAGATCATACACGGTCTTTTGATACAAGTCGGATACGGCCTTATCCATATCCGCAGGCACAACGAGCAGCGCCAGCGGCGTGGATAAAGTTGGAATCATCGTGGGAGGAGGCGATTGAGTTGGCGTAGGAACAGCGGTGGGACCGGCAACTTCAGTGGTCTTCCCTCCGCAGGCGCTTAGAATGGCGATGATAAGAATCGCAAAGAAGAAATGTTTAACACGCACAGGTTTACTCCAAATTCAAGAATGGCAGAATTATACCCATTGCAGGCATTATATACTGCCTGATTTTCCCCCAATTGACATAAAAACAGGCCGCGCTTAAAGCGCGGCCCGCAAAATATTAGTGAACCGTGATTTTGATCTTCTTCGGGCGGGCCGACTCAGCCTTCGGCAGGTTCAATGTGAGAACACCGTCAACGATCTTTGCCTCGACCTTTTCCACCTCAATTTCAGAGGGCATACGCAGGGTACGCTGGAAAGGAGTGTTGGGAAGTTCGTTCAGCAGGTATTCAGCCTCCACTGACGGATACTCACCCTCGATACTCACGACATTGTCAACAACCTGAATATTCAGGTCTTCAGCCTTCAAACCCGGCACAAGCGCTGAAAGGATATAGGCATCTTCCTGTTCGCGAACATTCACGCTCAAGGAATTCTTCTGGGGCTGTCCGGCCCAGCGGCGGGCCATACGACGATACGGATAAGATTGGATATAGAGTGTCATTTTTTGTCTCCTTATTTGTTTTACATCAATGTGCCAATATTAAATCGGGCTTGTTAGAAAATGGATAACGGTTGATAGAATTTTTATAAGAAAATAAATGGAACCATTCGAGTCCAATTAACGTCCATTAGGTTAAAATCAGAAGGAGTTGATAATATGAAAACTTTTTGGATCTCGCTTGCCTTGCTGCTTTCACTAACCCTGGAAAGTTGTGGTCCCTCACAGTCGGTTCTTTCCACGCCTTTGCCTGTTTCACCAACCGAAGGAGACTCTACGCAAATGACCCCGCCTCAACCAACGCCTGCCAATCCCGCCATGCAAAACCTTATTGATAAAGCCACACAAGACCTGGCCCAAAAATTAGCCGTTTCTGCAAACCAAATCAATCTCGTTGCGGCTTCAGAAGTAGTCTGGCCGGATGGCAGCCTGGGCTGTCCGCAAAAGGGGATGGAATATATTCAAGTTTTGACTCCGGGTTATCTCATTATATTGGAGAACAATAACCATCGATACGAATATCATTCCGGCAGGGACGGCAATCTTGTCTATTGTCCAAATCCGACCCCGCCCACAATAGGCACGCCCGGCGATGTATAACAATGAACAGGCTGGTGGAAAATTCCACCAGCCTGTTTTTTTTAGCTCATAGAACGAACATGAACTTTAAGGTTAGGGCGCATCCACTCGCACAATGGTTGGGTTGGGCAGACCGGCAATACCGCTGTATGCAACACTGCCTAGATACTTGGTTCCGGATGTGAGTCCGCTGAAGGCCAGATCGATTGTGCCGACACTGCCAGTCGTTGCGCTGGTTGGTGCCGTAACAGTCATATTACCCGCAGATGAACCGTCCAGTACCCATGCAAACAAGGTGAAAGTAGACGGGTTCGCCGTCCCAAAGCCATCCACAAAAACTGTATAAGTTGCAGCTATCGGGTTCAGGAGATTAACCTCTTCATCCGAAGTACCACCGCCGCTTGAGCCCACCAGTGTTGCGCCTCTGTAAACCCGCAGATCAATATCGCTTGCCGGGCTGACGTTGGCATTGAACAGCGAGAAGCGCGCATAGGTTGTCCCAGCGGGCACAACTACATCGTAGGAAAGGCTTTGATTGGTATTGATCGAATCACTAAAGGTCTGCGCGGCAACCAGTCCGCGAGCTGTGGCAGAAAACGGTCCGGTGTAACCAAAGGTCACATTGTAGCTGCCAGAGACTTGAGCAGGAGCGGCCATCGCCACAGGGCGGATCACCACCGGAATACGAACTACGTGGCCTTTGCTGCCCGTCCAGGTGATGTAACCGCCCGTATATGCGTTAAGAGCGGCCCCATTGGTGGTGAAAGTAACGGTAAAGCTCTTTTTCCTATCTTTTTCAATCGTGAACGAATTGGCGCTGGGGCTTACTGTGATGCCAGCCAGACCGGAATAAGAGAAGGTATATTTCTCTTTCTCGCCCACATTCGTCACAGTACGTGTGACGGTTTGTGTGCCGGCCATATCCGCAATGGCAATGGATGCAAGATTAAGATCACTGGCATCGATGGCAGTTGCGGGAGTCGTTCCAAAGCAGAAATTGCACAGCTTCTGACCCTTAAGGAAGTTGCGCCAGTCATCAAAGCGAGAGTCGAATACCAGGCCGGGGTCAGCCGCGGAATTGGGGCGAACGTGACCAGCGCCCTGACGGAAGATCACCAGGGGATTGCTATTCGGCCCATCCAAAACATCGTAGGCGGAAGTCATCAAGGCTGACTTGATCATCATGGGAGACCACTTGGGATGAAGGTCCTTCAGCAAAGCTGCGAGCCCCGCAACATGCGGCGCAGACATCGAAGTTCCGCTAAGCAGATCGAAATCGCGCCCTGCTATGGCGGGGGAAACTGACGCCAGAATATCCTGCCCAGGAGCGATCACATCCGGCTTGAGCAAGTCGCCACCGCCCGCAGCAAGCGGGCCGCGAGATGAGAAGGAAGCAGTGAACGGAGCTGGGTCAGTAAAGGTAAGGGATGCCGTATTAATGGTTGCTGTTGCGCCCGCAGTAGCGGCATAAGCCTTTACCGCCGCACGGTCTGTAACCTGCAAATGAACCGTGGGAACGTAATGGAAATCTGCGTTCAGTGAGTTGGTGCTGGTATTCAACAGAATCATACCCACACCGCCGGCTTGTTGAACAGCCAGGCTCTTATCCACACGGGCGTTCGTTCCGCGGTCACAGACCACGATCTTTCCTGCCACCAGGGCAGGATCCAAAGCAGGTGTGCCGCTATTGGTCGCTGTCGAGAAACACAGACTGACCGCCCCGGCACTGGCGCCAGCCGCACCCGCAGCAATTGAATCGATTAAGGGCGCAGTAACCACTGCACTTGCCAGCGAAGGACCGATATAGGTGGTGCCGCCCAAAGTGACAGAACCGGCGCCATTGCGGTTATGTGTACCGGCCGCCACAGTTGTAATCCATGGGCTTGGGTGAGCAACTGTTCCGGAGGTGGGGCCGCTATTTCCAGCCGATGCGGAAACGAACACGCCTGCTTCCGCCGCAAAAAGGAAGGATACTTCAACGGGATCGAGGAAGTTGGTTAACGTACCACTGATCGAGTAGTTGATCACATCCACGCCGTCAGCTACCGCCTGATCAATGGCTGCAACCAGATCAGAGGTAAATCCGCTGGCGGTGGCTCCATCCTGAGTTGACCATAAGGCTTTGTACATCGAGATTCGGGCGCGTGGTGCCATCCCGCTTATATCCCCAAAGACAGCCGCTGGACCCGTTGCATGAACTCCATAGTTTCCACCGGATGTGGAAGCGGTATGTGTGCCATGGCTGTTGTAATCGCGAGCAGAGAGGAACTCCCAGGGACGCTGGGCTGCAATGGCTGCATCACCACCCCAGGCTGCGTTGAAGTATTGGGCGCCGATCAGTTTATTGTTACAGCTCGCCCCACCAAGGTCGCAGGGGGTTGCCCAATTACGCAGGGGATCATAAACCTGCTCGGTGTCTTCGCCCGCGCCGTTGACCCAATTTCCATCGTCATCCACAGTGTCAGCGAAACTAAGACTCTCGGGCCAGATACCGGAATCGATGATACCGATGACAACATCCTCACCGGCTTCATCCACGCCGCCGAGCTGCTTCCAAAGACCCTTCTTTGCATCGAGACCAAGGAAGGTTGGGGTCGATGATGTATCCATGGTCTGGAGCGCATCAGGAGTTACATGCAAAACACCGTCAACAGAAGCCAATTTATTGGCCTGCTCCTGCGTCATCTCAGCCGCAAAGCCATTAAAAGTGTAACCGTAATCATATAACTTGGTCCCGCCGCCGGCTTCACGCAAAACTTGATCGTGCTCATCCTCAAGGTGCGCAACATAATCGGCAACATCCGGGTTCTCGCGGTCGATAGTCTCGCCGTCCAATGGCCGGGTTGGAGCGAAGCCGCTCACATCCCCTTGATAGGTGATGGCGGGGTCATCAATCATCTGAACGATATATATTCCGTTTGGGCTTTCTCCAACATTTTCGCCCCGTGGTTTTTCATTATCCTGAGCGCTCACACTTGCCGGACTTACAGCCGAAAACACCATTACCAGTATTAAAATCATTCCCAGCAGGTTGAAGAACTTGCGATTCATGAATTATCTCCTTTGGTTTATTTGGAAACTGCACTTTCGTCGATCCAAATTACATTTAGATAATTTACCAATAAGTCGGCCTTCACCTCCTGCTTGGAACAATTTGAAAAACAATACTTTCAATAGCACGTTATTCAGCTTACAGTACACTCGCCTCATCAAGACTAATTAGATAAATAATATCAACTTTAAGGGGTAAGCGCAAGGGATTTTAAGAAATTGATTCAAAAAGGTATAATCCCCACCTATGTTAAAACGATTGATTATTCCAATGATTCTGGTCGCTCTCGCAACCGGCGCTTACTATCTCTACCGCATCTATCACGCGGGCGGAGCGCGGGCCGAGCAAGTCTTTGCGTGGATAAAAGACCCCGCTTCACGTCCCGATCTGGTGATGGATGTCAACACTCGATGCGGTACTGCCCCATTCATTTTCCCCACTGACGGTGTGATCGGCTTCATTTGGGACGATTCATTTCGACCCGGTCACCGCCACCAGGGAATAGACATTTTCGCAGGGACGGATATCGGCATCACCCCGGTCATTGCTGCATATCCCGGTTATCTCACCCGCGAAGCCGATTGGAAATCAACTCTCATCATCCGCGTACCAGATGACCCGCTTCAAGCAGGTCGGCAAATCTGGGTCTACTACACACACATGGCTGACCCGCAGGGGAATTCATTTATCTCCCCGGAATTCCCTACCGGAACCTCGGAAGTCTACGTGGAAGCCGGCATCTTCCTTGGTTATCAGGGAGATTATTCCGGTGACCCAAACAACCCTGTCGGCGTTCATTTGCATATTTCCATTGTGAAAGATGACGGCTTCGGCAAGTTCACGAACGAGCTCGAAATCGATAACACTTATGACCCATCGCCATATTTTGGACTGCCGTTGAATGCCCATGAAAACACCGACACAATCCCTGTATGTAAATAAGACCTGTCAGGTCTGTAGTGGTGAAATATGAATGATCTAAAAGATAAAGTTGTCCTTATCACCGGTGCCGGGAAAGGCGCGGGGCGCGCGCTGGCAGAGGCTCTCGCCGAGCAGGGCGCTTTCATTGCCGCGAATGACATTTCCCCGATCAATGTGGAGGAAGTGGCGGCAGGGATAATTACACGCGGCGGAAAGGCAAAGGCTTATGTTGAAGATATCGCCAGGAAAGTTGGCGCACAGGCATTAGTCAAAACTGTGGAAGATGAATTGGGTGGAATTGATATTCTGATCAATCACGCGGCGGTCAAACCGCGCGCATCCCTGCTGGATATGGATGAGTGGGATTGGCATCGCACTTTGGATGTAAATCTGACGGGAGCGTTCCTGATGATCCAATCCGTGGGACGCGTGATGCGCGCAAAAGGTAACGGGGAGATTCTGAATCTCGTCACAGGAGCAGGCAAAGGCGTAAACAAAGAAGCGGGGGCTTATCTATCCAGCAAGGCGGGGCTGGTTGAGTTATCGCATCAGGCAGATATGGAATTAAGTCCGTATGGAATTCGAGTCTATGCGATTGAAAATTCCGAAAATGTGGTGAAGAGAGTATTATCCATTCTGGAGGTGAAATGAAAGAGTTGATGGAATATCGCATTAAAATAGTTGCGAGATTGCGTGAGGCCGCGCGTGAGTTTCGTGACGCATGCAAGGCGGTCAGCGATCCATTTGCAGTCATCGAAGGCGGATGGACCTTGCATCAGATCGCATGGCACACGCGGGATGTGGACAAACTCATTTACGGCGCGCGTATTCGGCAAACACTGAACGAAGATAATCCCGAATTCAAGAATTTTGACGCGGATGCCTGGATGGCCGCTCATTACAATAAGGATGAACCGTTCGCAGGAATTTTGGATGAGTTCGTTATGAACGTGGATGAATTGTGTAATACCTTGAGCAGTATGCCGCGCGAGGCGTGGTCACGCGAAAGCCGCCACGAAACGATGGGCGGTGAACTGCTCCTGCAATTATGGGTCGAGCGCGGTCTGGCGCACATTGAAGAGCATTTGCGGTCGCTGAAAAAGGCATAAATGAGTGTATTTTGCCCGTTTTTTGCATATTCCTGAGGTAAAATAAGCCAATGAAAAAGCAACGAATAATCCTTGTGGACGATCACGAAGTGGTGCGCCTCGGTTTGAAATCCTTACTGGAAAGACACCCTCAGTTCGATGTGGTTGGGGAAGCAAGTTCGGCGCGTGAAGCTTTGGAACAGGTGGCTTCGCTGAAACCGGATGTGGTTGTGATGGATATTCGTCTGCCGGGCACATCAGGCATTGAAGCCTGCGAGCAGATCGTCAATGAACACCCCAACACAAAAGTCATCATGCTCACATCGTACGCGGAAGATGAGATGCTGTTCTCGGCCATTCGCGCGGGCGCATCGGGCTACATCCTCAAGCAGATCGGGAGCGATGACCTTGTCAAGGCGATAGAATCCGTTGGGCGCGGTGAAGCCTTGCTCGACCCGGCTGTGACCCAGCGCGTATTTCAGGAAGTTCGCCGCGCAGTGAAAGAGGAGGAGGCATCGGCTTTCGCGCATTTGAGCCAGCAGGAAAAACATGTGCTCTTACTGGTATCTGAAGGCAAGACCAACCGCGAGATTGCGAAGAATTTATTCCTCGGCGAAGGCACGGTGCGGAATTATGTTTCAAGCATCCTCTCGAAATTGAGCGTGAACAACCGCGCTGAAGCCGCGGCCTACGCGGTGGAGCACAGCTTGAGGGAATATATTTCAACGTAAGTTTTTGGATTAAACTACGGAGACACGAACACAGAGAATTCATACTCGGTGAAGAAGTGTCTCCTTTTTTATTTAATTGGAAGGGTCCGCTAATTGGCGCTAATCTTTTTAAATTCGCGAAGATTGGTGTAGATTAGCGGATAAAAGCCTGTTTTGTGCAAGTCGTATTTAGGGAAACCATGTACCCATTCGTAAAACTGACCGACGACAATATCACACTGCGTCCCTATGAATTCGGGGATGAAAATGCCCTGCTCAAGGCCGTGAAAGAGTCACTGCCCGAACTCAAACCGTGGATGTCATGGGCCAATGAAAGTTATTCAAGCGAAACAGCGCTCAATTTCATAACACTCGCCCGCGCATACTGGGCCAGCAGCACAATGTACGCCTTTGCAATTACCGACACACAGACCGGCGAGTTTCTCGGCAGTTGCAGCTTGAGTCACATCCATCCCTTGTATCATTTTTGCAACCTTGGCTATTGGGTACGCACCTCGCGGCACGGACAGAAAATCGCCGGGCGCGCCGCAAAACTGACTGCGCGTTTTGCATTTGAAAGGGTAAATCTGATCCGCGTGGAGATCGTTATTGCAGTTGGAAATGAAGCAAGCAGGGTTGTTGCAAAAAAGATCGGAGCACATGATGAAGGCCTCCTGCTAAATCGGATGGTGATCGGAACACGCGTCTGCGATGCCCACATGTTCTCGCTTCTCCCCTCCGACTTTGGGCTGGCTGCACAACTGTGACAGAATCCAAAGTCCTATTGACTTATATACCTTAATTTCGTAATATACATTTGTTCTTCCACACAACTCAAGAGGAGAGAAGTTTATGACTGAATCAAAGGCAGTACATGAACGAAAGCACGTCTGGCGCAATGAGTTCCTGCTCATTATCAGCCTGGTCGTGTTCGTCGGCGTCGTTTATGCCCTGGATGGCGCAATCAAACCAGTTTTCACAACATCAACATTATTATTAACCGGTGTCTTTCTGGCGCTCGTCCCAGCCGCAATCTGGCTGGTTTTCTTTTATATGCAGGACCGCCTTGAACCGGAGCCAAAAGGCTATGTTGTGGGCGTGTTCGCGCTCGGCGCATTGTTTGCCGCAGCCGTGGGCGTCCCCCTCATTGAGAATGTATTCCGCGTTTCGCATTGGATTTATGCCAGTACAACAGCCACCATCCTCGGCGGGATTCTCGTTGTGGGCTTTACACAGGAATTCCTGAAATACGCCGCGGTGCGCTACAGCATCTATCACTCAGACGAATTCGATGAGGCCACCGATGGCGTCATCTACGCCACAGCCGCCGGACTTGGCTACGCCACAGTGTTGAATATCCAATTTGTCGTCTCCAATGGCGGCGTGGACCTTGGCACAGGCGTCATTCGCATGGCAATCGTTGCGCTGGCACAAGCCTCATTCTCCGGTATTACGGGCTATTTCCTTGGCCGAGCAAAATTCGAATCCGAACAAATCTGGTGGATGCCCCTCGGCATTACGCTTGCGGCAATTTTCAACGGCTTGTTCAACTGGCTGCGCGGACTTGTATCACAGACAAGCGTCAGCCTGAGCAACGTTGCGGTAAATCCGTGGCCCGGCCTGGCATTTGCCGCTATTGTCGCTTTCGCAACAACAGGAATAGTGCTGTGGCTTGTGCGCCGTAACCTGTCCATGCAGGCGGGGAAATAGGAGATAACAATGGAAAACAAAAAAATTTCCCTGGGTGACCGCTACGCTGAGATCACCGTTGCCCTTATCACAATCATTGCGCTGATCGGCGGCTGGTTCTACAAATCCAGCGTGGAAAATAGCAGCGTGCCGTTCAACGTGGAAGGCATCACCGCACAAGCTCCAAAAGGCTGGCTGCAATCCGAACCCTCCGGCGATGAACTCCTGCGCACCACTGACCGCTCTTCAAGCGGATACAATACAACTTATATCCTGCGCAAGATTCCCATCGCAGCAGACACATCTGCTTCACAAGTAGCCAGCTTGTTGACGCTTGGTCATGGGCAGGACCTGCTTGCGTTCCGCTTGCTTGAGCAGCGCGAAGTGACCGTGTACGGCAAAACCGCCTACGAAATCAGTTATGTTTATGTGGAATCCAACCCCAACCTCACGCACAAAAATATTCCAAGCGTTGTGCGCGGCATCGACTACATCTACATGAACAGCGATAACGCGGTGGTGGTCAGCTTCTGGGCCGATGACAGGAATTTCGATATTGACCTTGGCCGCTTCCATCTTTTCCTTCAATCGATCAAATACTAAAAGAGGCATGCATGAAACCAAATATTTTTAACCGTTTCTGGTTAATGCTCACCGTTCTTGCGCTTGCGGCCCTGGCATGTAATGGAGGTCAGACACCCGTTGCGCCAACCACACCGGAAAACCCCACGAACAATACCACCCCAACCGATACTGGCAATGGCCTCTCGCAATCAGACCGCGCCAAATTGATTTCCGCCACCGTGCAGATCTATGGACTGTTCAATGAAAATGGACAGCTCACACCCCGCTACACTGGATCAGGAACGATCCTGACTTCCTCCGGCATGATCCTGACCAATGCGCATGTAGCCAGCCCGGCATCGCAGGGCGAACCAGACATGGAACCCGATGCCCTGGGAATCGCCATCGTCGAATCGGAAGATAAACCGCCCGTGCCTTCCTACCTTGCCCAAGTCCGCGCGGTGGACGGATTCCTCGACCTGGCCGTCATTCAAATCACATCCACAGTGGATGGTTCAAGCGTTGACCCCAACAGTTTGAATTTCCCATTTGTTGAACTTGGCGATTCAAACCAAATCCATGTCGGCGATCACGTCAGCATTTTTGGGTTTCCCGGCATCGGCGGAGATACGATCACTTTTACACAAGGAAGTGTTTCGGGCTTCACATCTGAAAACCCAATTGGCGACCGCGCCTGGATCAAAACCGATGCGACCATCGCCGGCGGCAACTCCGGCGGCCTCGCCGCAGATGACCAGGCTCGCATTATCGGCGTCCCCACTCAGGCATCCTCAGGCGGAAGCGGCGATGTGACCGACTGCCGCCAGATTCAGGATACGAATAAGGATGGCACAGTGGATCAAAACGATAGCTGCATTCCCATCGGCGGGTTTATCAATGCGCTGCGTCCCATTTACCTTGCCCAGCCCCTCATTCAGGCTGCGCAGGCTGGCAGGGAATACGTCAGCCAGTACACTTCGTCAGGCGTTGTGACAGACGCGGGGTCAGGAAATGAAGCGGCAAATAATTTCGTCTGGCTGGAAGCGACCTATGGTTCCGATGGCTGTGATTTGGGAAACGTTGTTACATCATTCCCTTCATCCGCGCTTTGTATTGGAACAGGTTTTGATTATTCCGGAATGACGGCGGGCGAACTTGTCCGTGAGCAATGGTATTTGAACGGTCAGCCGGCCAGTGAATATTCCTATAGCTGGGAATGGGAGACCGACGGATCATTTGGCACCTTCCTCCCGAACGGCGGCGACCCAATGCCGCAAGGCGAATATTATGTGGAGATCTACGCCGGCAGCGCCGATCATTTGATCGGCACTTCGGGCAAGGTATCCGTTGGCAGCGGCGGCGGTGGGACAACACCTCCCCCAGTTTCAAGTGGAGACACGATAACAGTTTATGGCGTTGTCACCGATGCAGATACTGGCAATCCGATTTCTGGAGCTTATGTATTTATTCTCTCGCCCGGCATCACATACGAGCAATGGGGAAAAGAGAATTACGCCGATAAATATATTGTGGCAAGCCTCAAGACGACCGGCAGCGGCGGTTATTCGATTACGGAAATTCCGCGCAATACGCTGTTCACCATTGTCTTTGCCGCGGACGGGTATCTTGATAAGTTTGGCGATAACCTTCAAGCTTCGTCAAGCGACCCTGAGCAGTTTGAATTGAATGTGGCGTTGAACAAGTAAATTGCATCAGCAAGCTGACGCAATCCAGAATCAAAAAATCCCGTCCAATTGTCGGACGGGATTTTTTATTGGGCTTACTTTTCCTTCTCGCTGCTGGCCTTCATCCAGGCTTTCTTCATGTTCAGCGCATCTTCTTCCATGATGGGGCTTTCACACATGATGCGCCCGCCGCAGCCAAATTCATTTAACGCTTTGAACAAGGCCTTCATGTTCAAGTCTGCATCCGCGAGGGGCAGGTGATTCTTTTCACCCTTCGGGCCGTATTCAATGCCAGAGAGATGAATGTGTAAACGCTTCAAGGATTTATCGCCAAGAGATTTGCCATAGACTTCCAACAAACGCGACCATTCATCGTAGGTGTTCATCGTGCCGTCGCCGGGACGGGCATGCAAGTGGGCGAAATCCAAACACGGCTGAACCATGTCCATGGCTTTGCTCATCGCAACGGCGTCTTCAAATGAACCCAGCATTGCCGATTTGCCCATCGTCTCCGGGCGCAGGGTCACTTTATCGCCATTCTTCTTTAATTCATCCACACAGCCCTGCAAACGCGGAATGGC